>JBOGMR010000558.1:0-3822 GCA_050746825.1 Bryobacteraceae bacterium
GGGCAATCGGAAGTGCTGACAGGAAGCATACGCAGAGCGCCATCCTGTTCAGGGCATTTTTGCTAACAAGTGTCTTCATTACCCCAGCGTATGGACCAGGCGCCCCCTTTGGCGAGCTAAAGGTGACGAGACGGACAGGAGTGTTACGAGGCGGTCCCGGACGTTGCGGGTTGGTTCCTGCCGACGTCCGGAAAGCGGCCTGCACTGATTCAGCGAAAGAAGGGCAAGTCTTCCTTTCATTCCGAAAAGCGCGCCACCGCACGGACCCGGAAC
The DNA here is from genome assembly GCA_050746825.1 of Bryobacteraceae bacterium. Classification (GTDB taxonomy): domain Bacteria; phylum Acidobacteriota; class Terriglobia; order Bryobacterales; family Bryobacteraceae; genus JBOGMR01. Next base: position 274 of record JBOGMR010000558.1, read on the forward strand.
ATTGAGCGGAATGTACTCATAGTGGCCACGAATCGATTCTCTCGGACTCGGTCGCAGGCATTGAACAACCGTTGTCTCAAATGAGCGCCCAGGAAGAATCGGTGCACTGCTTGGCGGCGCGTAGATTCGATATTCTTTTCGTAATTTCGGTGTCGAGGATCAGCCTTTGCTTTAAGCCGAGCCTCGGGGCCGCGGTATACAGTCAACGGCCGGAGTCGAGCGCGCCCATTTCACGCTGAACCAGCACACCCACGGCGAGGTCCGCCTTGTGAGCGCGTTCCCAAAGATTGAGCTTCTGGAACGCTCTCGCGAGCGATGGCTGAGCTGGGACATGACAAGAGCAGACGCGATTCAAGAGCGGCTCGGAATACGCGCGCCTGCTCTCCCTCTTCCTGTGTCCGTCAACACGAGCAGCAGGCTTTTCCGCCCAGCGTCACGCGCCTCGCGGCGACTCCGTCGTAGGGCGCCTTGACGACATGCCTCACCGGTAGCGATGTTGTGGATGACGAGTGCGGGGAACATCGCGTACGAATCAAACCGGGGACCTTTCATTCCTCCGTTTGGAATTATCCGTACGGTTGTGAAACCGCGCGTGCCAGGCAAGGCCGCCGCAAAAGTTACTGAATCTTGATCAAAATCTGACAGAACCTGAAAGCCCGCTGTACAAAAGAGCCGTAGCGTTGAATCATGAACACGCGGCCAATCACCTGTTCGGTCCTTGGCGCGACGTTGCCAGCGCTGCCGGCCGGTTCTTTGAGCGAAGTAGCCACAGTTCCATCAACGCAGCTTCCGGATTGGTGTCTGCGTTCCGCATTGGCGCATACGAATCCAGGAGCTGTCGATTTGCTACTGCCCCGGATCAAGGAGAATTGCGATGTCGCGAATTGCCGTTTCTAAGCTTGTCATGTTCTCGGCCGGCGAGCCGGCTCGCCAAGTGCTGCCCCTTGTCGTGTGCGCGCTGCTGTTGTTGTGGCGTTTCCGAAGCCGCCTCCGGGCTTCCTTGAGTGCGATCATGATCACGGGGCTGCCACTCTGGTGCAGCGCGGTCACGCTGGCGCACGCGCAGGTCCGGCCGGAGCAGCCGAACATTCGATGGGGTGGGCGAGCGGTCGCGGCTGCCCAGCACCCCACGCGCCCCTCCGTAGCAATCATCGCGAGCGCTACCGGAGGCCTCTTTCAAACCTTCGATGGCGGGACCACCTGGTCTCACGTCGACTCGTTGGCTCCATTCCGCATGGTCGACGTCAAGTACGCGCCGCCGGACGGCAATGTTCTGCTGGTAAGCACGCTGCGGGATACGCGCGTGGCCAACGGCGGCGGCATTCTCCGGAGCACGGACGGCGGACGCACGTGGGCGCGGCCGGCGGGCGCGGATCCGGCTGACTCTAGCGACTGCCCTGCCGGCATCCACGAAACATACGCAATTTCGTTCGCTCCGGACAGCCAGGATGTCTATGTGGCGACAAGCTGTGGCATCGCATTCAGCCGAAACCTCGGCGAGACGTGGCGGCACACTCCGATCAACCGGGTCACCCCCCAGACGCTTTTGTATTCGCTCTCGGCTGGCCGCGACGGCGTGGTCTACATCTGTGGCAACCGAGGCATTCAACGCTCCGCGGACCGCGCGTCGAGTTTTCCGTTTCCTCCAATCCAAGCCGACCGCACCCCCAACTCAGATTGCCGGGGATTCTTTGCGCTCGCCGCATCACATACGGATCCGAACACGGTATACGTCGTCGCCGGACGCTATGCCAGTCCCACTCCTGGTGGCGGCACATGCCTTCTGGTTCGCCCCTGGAATGTGAATTTCTACGGTCCCGGCTCTGTCGCCGCCGGCCTCTCTACTGAGAGCTGTTCGGCCCGTAGCCCTTGGATCGCTTCAATGCCCATGCGCGACGGCAATCGTTCCCTTCTGTTCTGGGGCAACGGGTTCAACGTCATCGAGAGATTCAATTGCAGCGTCGCCGCAGGTACCACAGCCAGCAGTTGCGGAGACCGTACGGCCGTCTCCGCCGATCACCTCGATAACAACGGCATTACCTTCGATCTGACGAATGAGCGCCCGGCATTTCTGGTCACCGACGGCGGCGCTCACAGCTCAACCGACGGCGGATTCAACTTCCGAACGAGTGGCAGCAGCGGCAACGGCTTTCATGCGCTTCAGATCTACCGCATCACGGGCCAGCTTCGCTATCCGGACTGGTCGTCTCACTTGTATTTCGGCACGCAGGACAACTACTTCTGGGCTTCGGATTCGCACGGCGCTGCCTGGCCCGTATTCCGGGGGATCGAAGGCGGGCAGATTCAACTGCCGGAGGTGCGGCCAACGCCGGATCCTGATCTCATGACGCGTTGGGACTATTCTGACCAGGTTTTTAGAAGGAACCCGGTACACCAGTCCCGCTATCTGTACGATGCAGACGCCGCGTGGACGGCGCCGGGAATGCCGGTTGTCGCACCGGTCCTGTTAGGTCCCGGTGAGCACATTCACATCGCGCAAGCGGATCCGTCCAACCCGCTCCTGACGTCAGTCTTCTACAGGGCCACACCGGATGGCGCTTGGACGCGGATTCTCGACATCCCTCTCGCCGTGACCGGCCCGCCGCAGGTCTCTGGGCCGCGCGATAACCCCACGCTCTTCATCCCCGTCCGGGCCGTAACAACCTTCCTTCTTCGCGTTGATGGAATTCGCACTGGAAGCGTGAGAGCGACGGTCATCGACGGAATTGATATCGCCAGCTACTACCAGGATTTCGAAACGTTTCCTGTGTTTGCGGTCGACCCGCGAAATCCGGATCGCATCTTCATCGCGGACCGCGGCTCGCAGACCGTCAAGGTTAGGTCTCGCGGGCCCGACGGGCGGCTGCTGTGGCGCGACGATGCGGCCTTCACACGCGCGGTCACCAACGGCGGAATCTTTCGCTTTATCGATCACAACAACAACTCTCAGCTCCATGCGATCGCCTTCGACAGATTCTCGGTCAACCGAATCGTTGCGGGGACTGAGGCATCCGGGCTGATCCTTTCGCTGGATAACGGCGCCACCTGGGACCGCGTTGAGGACACGCAACGGGTAACGGCCGTTTCGAGCATCTTCGTGAATTCTCCGGAGTCAGCACTCGTTGCGACCTTCGGCCGAGGCATCTGGCGGCTCCGGTGGCCTACGGTGCGGCCGCCGGTGTTGCCCGGGCAGGATTTCGACGTCTTCCTCAACGGAGAGATCCGGGACCGCTATGAAGGTAGCGTCATCATCGATCTCCGCCAGTTCTTCGACCCGGACTTCTGCACCATTTGCATGTACGTGATAACGCCCGATGGGGCCCGGGTTGCCGGTATCGTCACCAACAGCAAAGACGAGGTGGAGACGATTGTCGTGTCCGGCAAGGCGCAGGTGTACGACAACTTCTGGAAGAACATCGAAGCGCCGTTCCGCCTCGAGTTCCGCGAAGGCGCCCAGGACGAGTTGGGCGCGTGCCTGGCCTGCCAGGATCTGGTTAAGAGAGGCGCGGCCATTCGGGGTCTTGTGCTCGAAGGCAAAAAGCTCAAGGC
>JBOGMR010000559.1:0-4641 GCA_050746825.1 Bryobacteraceae bacterium
CGCGTGCACCCAACGCGGCGGCGTTGGCTGCAACGTTGCCCGCGCCACCCGCCGTAAAGCGCCGCGACTCCACTTCGATAACCGGCACTGGCGCCTCCGGCGACAGCCGCCCGGCAGTTCCACAGAGGTGCTCGTCGAGCATCACATCACCGACAACCAGAATCTTCTGTGACCGGAACAGCTCGATCAGACCGCTTTGCACTCAGCCAGCGTACCGCATCCGATTCGCGCTTCGCGCCGTAACATCTCAAGGAGATCAAGATAGAAATGCCGACTCAAAACGTCGCCCTCGTCAATCGATTTTATGAAGAATTCTGCAACGCTCGGAAGCTGAACATCGCCTCCGAACTGTTCGCCGCCGATCACGCGTATCGCGATCCGTCAAGCCCGTGGGTCGGATCCGGGCCGGCTGGCATGCAGCAACTCATCGGGACCTATCAATCCGCCTTCGGCGATGCCCATTGGACGATCAACGAGATCCTGGAAGCGGGCGACCGCGTGATCACTCGCTGGACCGGCACCGGCACCCACTCGGGCGACCTGATGGGACTCGCGCCCACCAATCGCAAGGTTAACGTGACCGGAATCATGATTCAGCGCATCGTCAACGGAAAGATCGCGGAGACCTGGGACAACTGGGACATGTACAGCATGCTCCAGCAGCTCGGCGTCGCGCAGGCAATCAGCGCGGCGGCGTAAGGACCCGGCTCGCGAGTTGCGCAGCTCGAAGTCGACCCCGCCGTCATGGCAACTCGCCGGCCTTGGCTACCCGGGATTGGCGCACCTGCGGACGAACACCCCGAAGTTCGATCCGGCGGTTCTGATTTGCAGGGGCTCGTGCAAACTGAACTTACCGATCGCCTCTCGCGCAGCATTGGAATCTCCTATTGCGGTTTCACACCGGAAGAGATTCCCTAAACCTGGCTGGGCTTGGGCCGGAGTCATAGTGACACCTCCCGGCGACTACTTGACTCGGCTCGCTCCCATGTTTGCCGCCAGCCGGTGGCACCATCTGGCTCTCTTCGCCTTCGAAGTTCACGACGTGGCGCTGTCAAAGATTGAACGCAACAACGAGCGGGATCGCAATGACGTCCTCGGCTTGGCGCGCGCTGGTTGCCGAAATGTGAATCGAGATGTCCTGGCCGCACGCGATATAATCGACCTCTGATCGCGCCTTCACCTACCCTCGGCCTGCGCGCCAACGCTCATCAGTTCGCGTTGCTACTCGCCGTCAATCTGTTCGTCGGCGCGACCGTCGGACTGGAGCGAACGGTCATCCCGCTGGTGGCGAAGGCTGATTTCGGTCTTGCCTCGAGGTCCGTCGCACTTGCGTTCCTCATCACATTCGGAATCGCGAAGGCCTTTTCGAATCTGTTCGCCGGCCGGCTGTGTGGGCGGCTGGGCCGGCGCACGACGCTCCTCGCCGGATGGGCGGTAGGGCTACCTGTTCCGATCGTTCTGATGTTCGCGCCATCGTGGAGCTGGGTTGTATTCGCCAACGTTCTCCTCGGCCTCAATCAAGGCCTGTGCTGGTCGACCACGATCATTATGAAAGTCGATCTGGCCGGGCCCCGGCGGCGCGGCCTTGCGGTCGGGCTCAACGAGTTCATCGGATACGCCGGAGTATCGCTTGCCGCGCTCATGACCGGCTATATCGCCGCATCTTATGGACTGCGTCCCGCACCGTTCGTGCCGGGCGTCGCCTTTGCATTGATCGGTCTCACGCTCTCCTGGTTCGCGGCCGAAACGCGCGCGCACGCTGGACACGAAGGCGCCACGGTGACTAGCGGCCGCGCGCCGATTTCGAGCCGCGTGTTCATTCTCGCAAGCCAGGCAGGCCTGGTCACCAAAATCAACGACGGCATGGTGTGGGGACTGCTGCCGCTCTACTGGTCCGCGGGCGGCCTCGCCGTCTCGGAGATTGGCGTGCTCGCCGCAACGTTCCCCGGGGTTTGGGGCGTCGCGCAGCTTGCCACAGGGCCTCTCAGCGATCGATGGGGCCGCAAGTGGATGATCGTTTCGGGAATGTGGCTGCAGGCGGCGGGAATGGCGCTGTTCGTCGCGGGCGCGCAATTCAGGATCGGGATCGCGGGCGCGGCCGTGCTCGCAATCGGCACGGCGCTCGTCTATCCGACGCTCCTGGCGGCGATCTCCGACGCTTCACATCCCGAACGCCGCGCTGCCGCTCTCGGCCACTACCGTTTCTGGCGCGATGCTGGTTTCGTCGCGGGTGCGTTGCTGGCCGGAGCATTGGCGGACAGGCTGGGACTCGCCGCCGCGATCGCCACGGTCAGCGCCATCAGCGTGGTCTCGGGGATCTCCACAATTGCGATGCCCGAGACACTGGTACGAAAGCCGGGTGGCACTTGAGTCCGCGATTCCTACCGCGCGGTCCGCGTGATGTTCACGATGGGCAGCAGCACCCCGGGATCATACTCGGAAGCGTGGGGCTGGGCACATTGCGCTTGTGCCCACTGATCCGGCCGTAAGACGCGAACCACCGCAATTTCATCGCAGCATTGAAACTTCGGGCAACGCAGGCAATCCTTCCACACCTTGAGCGGCAGCATGCCCCGTTCGACTTCCTCAAAGCCCAGCTTGTGGAAGAACCCTGGCACATACGTGAACGCGAAGACCGCGTGGAGCTCGTACGCCTCCGCTTCCGCCGCTAGCGCTTCGATCACCCGCCTCCCAACGCCGTGTGTCTTCCATTCGGGATCGACGGCCAGCGAGCGGATTTCCCCCGTGGCCGGGCTGTAAAAGTGCAAGGCGCCGCACCCGATAAGGCGCGAACCGGCGTACACCACGGAGAAATCGCGGATGGCCTCGGACATTTCAAACTCGGTCCGCGGCAGCATGATGCCCTGCGCGGCATAACCGTTGATAAGACTCAGCACCGGCGCGATGTCGCGCATCGCGGCCTTTCGCACATCGAGCTCAAGATCGCCGTGGGGGTGCTCGCCGATGTTCTCCGGCGTGAGTGCACTGATCATGCGACAGCCTCGCGAGAGTCGGCGCCGACCAGACGGGTGCCAATGGCTTCGCCGCTCAGCAGCCGCGCCAGCACGTTTCCGGCCGCCCCGTTGGCAATACGTACTGCTCCGACGCCTTGCTCGAGCGCTGCCACTGCCGCGTTGAGCTTAGCCTGCATGCCGCCAGTGGCTGCACCCTCCGCGATCAATCGCCGGCAGTCCGTCGCGGTAAGTGAGGGCTGCACCTGTTTGTCCGCGCCGAGCACTCCATCGACGTCTGTGAGGAAGACGAGCTCGTGCGTTTGGAAGGCGGCGGCACAGGCCACTGCCATCTGGTCTGCGTTCACGTTGTAGAGCCGTCCCGCCGCATCGCCGGCCATGCAGGCCACGACGGGCAAATAGCCGGACGCGGTGAGCAGGCCGAGCAGCGCCGGATTGGAACGCACCACGCGCCCAACCAGACCCAGCTCCGGATCCATCTGCTCAGCTTCCACCAGGTTCGCGTCTACGCCGGAGAGACCGACGGCTCGCAGGCCCTGCTCGACCAGCGACGCCACCAGTTCGTGATTCACGCTGCCCGCCAGCACTTTCACGACGGCGTCCATTGTTTCGGGCGTCGTCACGCGCAGCCCGTTGACGAAGCGGCTCTCGATGCCGCGTTCGGCGAGAAACCGCGTCATCTGCTTGCCCCCGCCGTGAACGACGACGAGGTGCGTTCCATTGTGCGCCGTCGCGGCGATCTGTGCAGCGAGCTCGCGCCGCGATTCGGCCGAATCGAGCAGCGTACCGCCGATTTTTACCAGCACCCTCACAGCAGTCCCTCAGTCTCCGGAAAGCCGAACATCAGGTTCATGTTCTGCACGGCCTGCCCCGCCGCACCTTTCACGAGATTGTCGATTGCGCTTACCACGACGGCCCGTCCGGTCGATGCGTCGAAATGCACGCCGATGTCGCAGAAGTTGGTGTGCCGGACCGAATGCAGATCCGGCCCCTGACCTGGCTCGTACAAACGGACGAAGGGCTCGCCCGCGTAGCGTTTCTCGTAGATGGCTAGAAGCTCCGCGGCCGATCCGGCGTTTTGCGCGCGAAAATAGATGGTCTCGAGGATCCCGCGATGGAGCGGAAGAAGCTGCGCTGTGAACGTGAACTCGCGCTCCTCCAGGCCCGATGTCAGCAGCACTTCGGGCACGTGCCGGTGATGGAGCACCGAATAGGCCGAGAAATTCCCGGTGACTTCGCAGTAGCTCGTCTTCAAGCTGGGTTTGCGCCCGGCGCCGCTCACACCCGACTTGGCGTCGCACACGATTCCGGCGGCGCGATCCACCACGCCGGCGTCGAGCAGCGGCCGGATCGCCAGGTTGGCGGCCGTCGGATAGCAGCCGGGATTGGCCACCAGCCGCGCGCCCCGAATCCGCTCGCGGCAGAATTCCGGCAGGCCGTACGCAGCCTCGTCGAGCAGCGCCGGCTGTGTGTGCGGTTCCTTGTACCAATGCGTGTACCGCTCACTGGTGCGAAGGCGGAAGGCGCCGCTAAGGTCGATCACGCGTGCACCGGCTTCGAGCATGCTGGGCGCGAGCTCCATCGACACGTCAGCCGGCGTCGCCAGGAACACGACCGCCAGCTTCTCGGCGGCCACGGCCTCGGGCGTCGACGGTGCACGGTGCGGGCC
>JBOGMR010000560.1:0-3311 GCA_050746825.1 Bryobacteraceae bacterium
GCGCAGGGTAGCGCCGAGCCGCCGGCGATGATCATCCTTCGCTACCGGCCGCCACAGCCGGTTGACGGCGTCCACCTCGGCTTCGTCGGCAAGGGTGTCACCTTCGATTCCGGGGGGCTGTCGATCAAGCCTGCGGACGGAATGGAAAAGATGAAGTACGATATGTCCGGCGGCGCCGCGGTGATCGCGGCCATGCGCGCGATTGCGCAGCTCAAGCCGAACGTAGCCGTCACGGGCCTCATTCCTTCGGTCGAGAACATGACCGGCAGCCGCGCGCAGCGCCCCGGCGACATCGTCAAATCGCTTTCCGGGAAAACCATCGAAGTGCTGAACACAGACGCCGAAGGGCGCCTTATCCTCGCCGATGCGCTCACCTACGCGCGCAGGCTCGGCTGCACCCACCTGGTCGACGCGGCCACGCTCACCGGTGCGATCGTGGTGGCGCTCGGCCACCTCAACGTTGGCTTGTTCGCGGCGGACGACGCCCTCCGCCAACGAGTCGCCGACGCGGCCAAGGCCGAAGGCGAGCGCATGTGGCACATGCCTCTCGAGGATGATTATAAGGAATACCTGAAGAGCGCCTTCGCCGACTTGCCCAACATCGGCGGACGCTACGGCGGCTCGATCACGGCTGCGATATTCCTGAAGGAATTCGCCGACACGACGCCTTGGGTTCATCTCGACATCGCGGGCACCGCGTGGCTGGATGACGCGAAGCCTTATCAGGCCAAAGGGCCGACCGGCGTCACGGTGCGGACGTTCGTGCGCCTCGCGACCAACTGGCAGTAGAGTGCAATGAGCCGAGTCGACGCCAAGGGCAAGGTTTACCTGGTGGGTGCGGGTCCCGGAGACATGGATCTGATCACCTGGAAGGGCCGCCTGATCCTCGAGCGCGCCGATGCGGTCCTCTACGATCACCTCACCGCGCACGCGTTGCTCGATCTGGCGCCCGCGCATGCCGAGCGTATCTACGTCGGTAAGAAGAAAGCCGTCCACTCGTATTCGCAGGACGAAATCTGCGCGATGCTGATCGATCGCGCGCGCCGCGGTCTGCAGGTTGTGCGTCTCAAAGGCGGCGATCCGTTCATCTTCGGACGCGGCGGCGAAGAGGCCGAAGCCCTTGCCGATGCGGGCGTCGAATTCGAAATCGTGCCCGGCGTCACCACGCCGCTCGGCATCGCCGCGTACACCGGCGTCCCGCTCACGCATCGCGAGCACACATCGGTAGTCACCTTCGTGACCGGTCATGACGTCGCGCAGATCGATTGGTCGCGCGTCGGCCACGCCGAGACGCTGGTACTCTTCATGGGCCTCACCAACTTTGGCGAGATTGCGCGCGCCATAGTCGAGGCGGGCCGCGATCCATCCACTCCCGCCATGGCCGTCCGCTGGGCCACGCGCGGCGATCAGCGCACCGTGGTGGCGCGTCTCGACGAACTGGCCGCAGCGATCGAACGAGAGCACCTGCGGCCGCCCGCGACCATCATTATCGGCGACGTCGTGAAGCTCCGTGAAAAGCTGAACTGGTTCGAGAAGCTGCCGCTGTTCGGCCGCCGCATCGTGGTTACGCGCGCGCGGGAGCAGTCGGGCGAGTTTGCATCGAAGCTCCGGTCCTTGGGCGCCGAAGTCATCGAACTGGCCGCGATCGAGATTCGCCCGGCCGCGGACTACGCCGCTCTCGACCGCGCGATTGGACAGCTTTCCACCTACGACTGGCTCATCTTCACCAGCGCCAACGGTGTGCGCTCGTTTCTGGAACGGCTGGACCACTCGCAGCGCGATCTGCGAGACGTGCGCGCGCGTCTCTGCGCCATCGGCCCGGCCACTCGCGCCGCACTCGATCGCGTGCATCTGAAGACCGATGTGATCGGCAAGGAGTACGTCGCCGAAAGTCTGATTGACGCGCTCGCCACGCACGATCTCGGCGGACGCCGTGTCTTGCTGGCGCGCGCCGCCGTTGCCCGCGACGTCCTCCCCAACGCGCTACGCGAACGCGGCGCCGCCGTAGACGTCGTCGAGGCCTACCGCACCGCGGCGCCGGAAAATCTTCGCGGGCGCGCAACAGAAATCTTCGGCAAATCGCCCAAGCCCGACTGGGTCACTTTCACCAGTTCCTCCACTGTGACGCACCTGATAGCGGCCGCCGGCGCCGAAGCGCTGCGGGGCGTGCGCGTGGCGTCCATCGGGCCGGTCACGTCCGCCACGGCGCGGAAACTCGGCCTGGAAATCGCCGTCGAAGCCTCCACATTCAATATCGACGGCTTGATCGCGGCTATAATCAGACAGTGATTCGCGCCTACCTCTCCATGACCGCTCCCTTACGGTCGCGGCTCGGAAGCTTCATACAGAGCCGCGCGTGCAAGCAGGCGGTTGTATGTCTCGTCGCCGTCCTCAGCGTGGCGTGCGGGCGAGCCCCCGAATCGAAGGAAGCCATTCGGCAAGGCGTGATCGATGCCGTCGCGGGCCGCGTGAATCTCACGCAGATGGATGTCGATGTCACCACGGTCTCGTTCAAAGGTCAGGAAGCCGAGGCGATGGTCGACTTTCGTCCGAAGGGCGGCGCTCCGGGCTCCGGCATTCAAATGAAGTACACGCTGGAACAGAAAAACGGGAAGTGGGTGGTCAAGCAGCGCGCTGAATCCGGCGCCAATCCGCACAGCGCAGAAGGTGGCGCTCCCGGGGCTCCAGGCGGCAGCCTCCCCTCCGGCCATCCGCCCATTCCTCCTCCCGAGGGCAAGAAATGAAACCGGTCGCTGTGCTTGGCGGCGGTCCCGCCGGTGCGTTTGCCGCCGAGCGTCTTGCGGCGGCCGGCGTCCCGACAATCGTACTCGACGAAAAGCTTGCGTGGGAAAAACCCTGTGGCGGCGGACTGACGTACAAGGCGTACAACCAATATCCGTTTCTGATCGACAACGACACGCCCAAACGCATCGTCACCGAAACCGTCATCGCCGCGCATCGCGGCGGTGAAGCGGTGCTGAAACTGGACAAGCCACTGCTGATTTATTCGCGCCTGGACCTGAATCGCATGCTTCTCGAGCGCGCCGCCCGCGCCGGGGCCGACGTCGGGAAAGAGCGCGTCACGCGAATCGAGCGCGCCGGCGGAGGCTGGCGCCTGCATACGAAAGCCGGCGCCGTGGACGCCGCTTTCTGCATCATCGCGACCGGCGCGCGCAATCCGCTGCGCGAGGTCGGTACCGAGTTGCGCCCCGCCGATACGATGGCCGCACTTGGCTACTACGTGCCAGGCGACCAGAATGAAATCGACATCCAGTTTCTGCCCGACCTCGAAGGCTACATCTGGGTGTTCC
>JBOGMR010000561.1:0-4769 GCA_050746825.1 Bryobacteraceae bacterium
TGCCTTGTCCTTCACTTCGGGTGTCGCCGGCTTCTTGAGCGGCTGGAAAGACCAGAAGCTTCGCTGTTCGGGCCGGATTCCGAAGCCTTTTTTGGACTCGGATGCGCTGGGCTGTTGGACATTCGTCACAGCGTCCGGCCAAGGCGCCCCAATCTGGATCCAATACTTCAGGTCGGCAATCTCGTTTTCTTTCAGCTTGCCGCCGGCCATCGGCATCTTCAGCTTTTCGTCTGTCTGCAGGACTGCCTGGATCAGGAGACTAGCGTCGGGCTTGCCGGGAACGATTGCTCCGCCTCTCTTCCCGCCTTCAAGCAGCGCGGATCTCGAATCGACCCGCAGTCCGCCGAGCCTGTTGTCGGCATGGCAGGAGTAGCATTTATTCGCCAGGACCGGACGCACACGGGCCTCAAAGAACTCGACATGTTTGAGGTTCTGTTGAGCTGCGGCGAGGGCAGTCAGCCCAAGGAACAGGACGCCGGATTTAGCGATGGCCATGAATCCCTCCCGGATGTCTTGACCGGGACGTCGCGAAACAGTCTGATATATCAGCCTACAAGCAGTCAACAATATACCTCCGTCGGCTTGTGGGTGTCAACCGAAACGGACACCGAAACGGACACCTTACGGATACCCCCAAGGATTCGGCAAGAATTCACCGGCCTTTGCTGCCTTCGCGAAACTCCGCTTTCGCATTCAGCATTCTCCTGCCGCTTCACTCCGGAACCTTATAATGACTCGTATGGCGGGAAACGATCATCCGGAATACTGGCCTCGTCAGCAAGCCTCGACCGTGAGCGGGCGATTTTCCGGATTTGCTCCCGCACGAGGCGGGGCGGTGGAATGCGCCGCGTCGTAATCGCGATCGATGGGCCGGCGGGCGCGGGCAAGAGCACGATCGCGCGCCGGATCGCCGCCAAGCTCGGCTTCACCTATATTGACACCGGCGCCATGTATCGTGCGGTGGCCCTCTGGGCGCTGCGGGAAAAACTGGACCCGCAGGATCGCCATCGCATGGAGCAGCTCGCCGTCGCCTCCGCGATCGCCTTCGAGCCCGGCAGCGCGCGAGTGCTGTTGAACAGCGCGGATGTGACGGAAGCCATTCGCGCGCCGGAGGCGGCTAACGCCGCTTCCGTGGTCGCCACGATGCCGGCGGTGCGGCGCGCGCTGGTCGAAAAACAGCGCGCCATCGCCGAAGGTGCGAGCGTGGTGATGGAGGGGCGCGACATCGGCACAGTCGTGTTTCCCAACGCCGACGTCAAGATCTTCCTCGACGCCTCGCCGGAAGAGCGGGTGCGCCGGCGCGTGGCCGAATCGCACGGCGACGCGAGCGAGCTTGCGCGCGAGATCGAGCAGCGCGACGAGCGCGATCGCGGCCGCGCCGAGTCTCCGCTCGTGCAGGCGCCCGACGCGATCTACATCGACACCACCGGCATGACGCTTGACCAGGTCGAGGAAGCCGTGCTCAAGGTGGTCCGGGAACGAATTACGAACGGGAAGGATTTCCACCGGTGAACGATCTGTTGGTGATGAAGTTCGGCGGCACCAGTGTAGGCTCGGCCGATCGGATGCGGGTGGCGGCCGGGATTTCCGCCTGCGAAAGGCGCTCGCGCCCCGTGGTCGTGGTGGTCTCGGCCATGTCGAAGGTCACCGACCTGCTGCTCGACGCGATGCGGCACGCCGAAGCGGGCGACCGTGCGGGGCTGGATGGTTGTCTGCGGACTCTGCAAGACCGCCACGCCGAGGCATGCCACGAGCTGTTGCCTCCGCCCAAACGCGAGGCCGCTCTGGCGGGCATTCACGCGCTCATCGGCGAGTTTCAGAGAATCACCGGCGGCATGTTGATGCTGAACGAGCGTCCACCGCGCTCGGTGGATGAGGCGGTCGCGATCGGCGAGCGGCTTTCAGCGCTGCTGATCTCCGCGTACCTCGAATCGCAAGGGACGCGCGCCGTCGCGATGAGCGGCTCCGACGTGATCGTCACCGACGCCGTTTACGGCAATGCTTCGCCGCTGATGGACGCTACGCGCGCCAACGCGCGGAAGAATCTCCTGCCATGGCTCGAAAGCGGTGTGATGCCCTTTGTCACCGGATTCAACGGCGCCACTGCCGGCGGGCGAGCGACCACGCTGGGCCGCGGCGGCTCGGATTTTTCCGCCTCGATTCTCGCGGCGGCTCTCGACGCAAGCGAGCTCTGGATCTGGACCGATGTCGACGGCATCATGAGCGCCGATCCGCGTCTGGTGCCCGAGGCCGCCGTACTGAGCGCGGTGACATACAACGAAGCCGCGGAACTCGCCTACAACGGCGCGAAGGTGCTGCATCCCCGGACGCTGGCGCCGCTGGTGGAACGGCAGATTCCCGTCTGGAGCAAAAACAGCTTTGCGCTCGAGAAGCCCGGCACAAAGATCGTCGCGCGGCTCGACCGCGTCTTGCACGGAGCGCGCGCGGTCACCTCTACGGCCAAGGTCGCGCTGATCTCGATGGAGCCCGCCAGCGCCGCTCTGATCGGGACGCAGCTCATGGGACGCGCGCTCGATGCGATGGCGCGCGCCAACGTGGAAGTGCTGGCGCTCTCAAGCTCCAGCTTCCGCCAGAGCTTTTGCTTTCTGGTTCGCAGCGAAGAGCTGGCCGCCGCGATGCAGGCTCTGGAGGCCGCCCTGGCCCTCGAGCTGGCGCACGATTACCTGCGGCCCATCGAGGTCGACGAGAACGTGGGATTGCTCGCAATCGTCGGCGAAGGCATGCGCGGAACCCCAGGTTTGGCGGGCCGGATCTTCACCGCAATCTCGCGCGAGCAGGTCAACATCATTGCCATCGCGCAAGGATCGAGCGAGCTGACGATCTCGATCGTGGTGCGCCGTGACGGCCTGGAGCGGGCCGTCCGCGCCGTCCACAGCGAGTGCGGAATGGGAAAATGCTAACATGGTAAGTTCGCGCCGAAGATCCCCATGAAATCTGCAATGATCTTGTGTACTGTATTTGCGCTCTGCGCCTTCGCACAGCCGGTCGATCCCACAACGGTCGTTGCGAAGATCGGCGGCAGGGACGTCACTGCCGGCGAGCTGCAGGGGCTCCTGCGCTCGCTACCGCAGCAGAGCCAGCAGAATTTCCTTCGCGACGGCAAGGGGTTCCTGCACCAGATCGCGCTCATGAAGAAAATGTCGGAACTGGCCGAGGCCAGCAAGCTCCAGGAAATGAGCCCCTATAAGGAGCAGATCGCGTTCAACCGCATGTTTGTGTTGTTCAACGCGCAGAGCTCCGACATGTTCAACCAAATCGTGGTGACCGGCGAGGACCAGCAGAAGTTCTACGAGCAGAACACGGACCGCTATTCGCAGGCCAGAGTGAAAGTAATCTACCTTTCATTCAGCTCGGCGCCGGCCGCCGAGCCGAAGGACAAGAAGGTCCTGACCGAAGCCGAGGCGAACGCGAAGGCCGAAAAACTGCTGAAAGAGATCCGCGCCGGCGCCGATTTCGTGAAGCTCGCCAAAGCGCACTCGGAGGACCCGGCGTCGGTAGCCAAAGACGCCGAGTTCGGCGCGATCCGGCGCTCCGATAAGATTCCGGACAACATCAAAACAGCGATTTTCGCGTTGAAGCCCGGCCAGACGAGCGAACCGGTGCGGGCGCCGAACGGATTCTACCTGTTCCGGCTGGAAGAGTTTTCGACGCAGCCCTACAGCGAAGTGAAGGACGATATCTTCACAGAAATCAAGCAGAGCCGCTTCCGCGAGTCGATGGATAAGCTGCAGAACAGCCTCGACGTGAAGATTCTGAACGAGAGCTTCTTCGCCGGCGGCTCGGGCGTACCTGCGCCGGCCCCACCGAAGTAACTCAGTCACTTCACCATGGGCACGAATCGAACCGGAAACACGGAGCGGCGCTTCAGGTTTCCCTTCGCGTCTTTATCGACCACGATCAGCTCCTGCGAAAAAGGTCCCTCTCCGACCGGCGCCACCAGCTTGCCTCCGTTCCTGAGCTGATCGGTGAGAGTCTTGGGCAGCTCAGGCGGCGCCGCGGTGAGAATGATGCGGTCGAACGGGGCCTGTTCCGGCCAGCCGAGATATCCGTTGCCATGCCGGACTGCGACGTTGCGGTAGGCGAGCTGCTGAAGAAGGATTCGCGAGGACTCGGCCAGCTCGCGGACGATCTCAATGGTGAACAGTTCCTTCACCAGCGGAGAAAGCACCGCCGCCTGATAGCCCGAGCCGGTGCCGATTTCCAGCACCTTGTGAGTCCGTGACGGTTCGAGCAGCTCGGTCATCGCAGCGACGATATAGGGCTGGGAAATCGTCTGGCCCTGCGCGAGCGGCAGCGGATGATCCTCGTACGCCATCGAGCGGACGTTTCCGGGCACGAAGAGGTGCCGCGGAGTCGCGCGCATTACGCGCAATACTTCAGGACGTCGAACTCCACGCGCCTCGATCTGCTCGCGGACCATTTTCTCCCGGGCGATGGCAAATGGGTCGGCTGAAGAGCAGGCTACGAAGGGAATGAGGGCCGATAATCGTAAAATTACTTGAAACGCAGTCTTGAATTGCATATTAATTCCGGTGGACCTGCGGGATGAGCCGCGAGCCGCGGCGTCCGTCTCAAAAAGCAAGTGCCCACCTCGCGGTGGGCACCTATCCCCTGTTCTACCAGG
Source organism: Bryobacteraceae bacterium (assembly GCA_050746825.1). Taxonomy (GTDB): domain Bacteria; phylum Acidobacteriota; class Terriglobia; order Bryobacterales; family Bryobacteraceae; genus JBOGMR01. Next base: position 4,646 of record JBOGMR010000561.1, read on the forward strand.
GGCGATGTTTGGGAGAATCAGTTTCGACGGCATCGCAACCGTCAAAAACTCAAGTGATTCGATCCTAAGTTCCGGCGGCCATGCAAGTCAAGCAAAAAACCGAAATACGATTTGTGTCTGCAAC
>JBOGMR010000562.1:0-4553 GCA_050746825.1 Bryobacteraceae bacterium
CCGTCGGGCGAGATGCCGTGGTCGTTGTTGCAGCCGCCGATTTCGCCGAGGTCGATCTTCTCGGGCTCGGGATTATCGCGATTGACGGGCACTCGGTACAGATTGCCGCCCGCGTTGATCAGGAGGAACGAGCCGTCGCGAGACCAGTTGGGGGCTTCGAAGAGGCGGTCGGCGGTGTGGATGACGCGCGTGGAATTGTCCTCAAGGTTGTAGATCGAGAGCTTGCTGCGCACACGAGGGCGCGCGCTGACCTGGGGAAGGCGCTCGACGGTCACGTTCGAGAAGAGCGCGGTTTCGAGGACGTCGGCGTTGTGGGAGCACACACCGAGGCCGACATAGACGGGGTCCTGGAGCGACATGGCGACGGGCCCGGCCGGCTTGAGCTGTTCGCCGGGATTGCCGGCGAGGATGGTGATGCGATCGCCGCGGCGTTCGATGCGGACGCGCGTGGGCCCCTTGAGTTCGGAGCGAACTTCCTGCGTCAGGGCGTCGGCGGTGGGGCGATATTGAAGCGAGGTGAGGCCGTCGCCGTGGACCGCGACGTCGGCGTAGGCGGATCCGGGCTCGAGATTCTGGCGGATGAGGAGTGCGGCTTTGCGGTGGGCGGCGGCGCTTTCGCCGATGAACTTGATGTCGGCGGTGATGGCGAGGTCGCCGGACATTTTGGTCCAGAGGAAGTGGAAGGCGTCGACGCGGAGCCACATGTTGGCGCCGCCGCCGGTGATGCGGTATTCGCCGGACGCGGAGTCGAAGGCGGCGGAGCCGGCCTGGGGGGTGATGCCGACGCCGGTGGAGGAGTCGAAGACGCCGATTTTTTGGGCGGAGGCTGGGAGAATGATCGTGAGCAGCAAGAGAAACGCGAGTGCGGTTCGGGGCATGGCGATTACCAGAGCAGTTTGAGGCCGAATTGGATTTGGCGCGGGTAGTTGGAGCTGGGCGCGCTGATGGCAGCCTTGATTACAGAGCCGAAGTTCACGTTCTCCGGATTGGTGTTGTACTGCGACGAGACGACGAAGAAGCTGTTCATCAGGTTGAAGGCTTCGGCGCGGAACTGAAGCCGCAGGCGCTCGGTGATCTGCGTCATTTTGTTGAGCGAGGCATCCACCATGAACGTGTGCTGGAGGCGGACATTCGGCGAGCGGAAGGGCGTGTAACGCGGATTGTAGCGCGGGACCACGAGCCACGAGGCTTGCTTGCAGCCGAAATCGACCTCGCTGTAGCGCAGCATGGTGATGGTGTTGTCCTCGTTCCAACGGTTGACACAAGGCTGGATAGCCTGGACGCGCGCGCTGTCCCAGTTGATCGGAATTCGCGAGTCACTGAGCTGGATGACATTGCTCGGCAAATCCCACGGACGGCCGGACTGCTGCGAGACGATGAATGCGTTCTCCCAGCCGCTGACGAGCTTGCCGAACCAGCCCTGCGCGTTCGCGAGAACCGGCTTGCCCTTTCCGAACGGAAGCTGGCTGACGGCGCTCACTACAAAGCGGTGCGGACGATCGTAGGCGACCAGTCCCTTCTGCATCACGTTGCGCAGCGGGTCGAGCCAGCCTTGCCGTTCGATGGTCTTCGAAAACGTGTAGTTGGCGTTCAGATTCGTATACTTGTTGCGAATGTTGAACGTGGCCTGGAGCGAGTTGTACCAGCTCCGGCCATCGTTCCGCATGAGCTCGGTGAGGCCCGTGAACTGCGGGTAGGGGCGCGAAAGCTGGTAGCGGCTCAATGTGCGGCTTGAATAGGTGTTGGTGTCGAGGAACGGCGCGAGATTAAAGAACGGATTGGCGACGCCCTGGTCGCAGTAAGTGGGGTTGCCGCCCAACAGGAAATTGCAGCGGTCGCGAAGATCAGGTTCGTCCTCGTTAAACGTCCGCGAGCTTTGGAGCCCGGCGCCGCGATTGGCCGAATAGGCGATCTCCACGCGGCTGCGCGCGCTCAGGATCCGCTGCACACTGACCGAATACTGATTGGTGTGCGGGATTTCAAAGCGCGAGTTGACGAAATTGAAGCCCTGTCCAACATACGAAAGAGGTCCGCGGGCGCTGCCTTCCGGCACGCGGATGCCGTTCGGGAACGGGTTGCTGATTTTCTGATTCAGCGCGGTCCGGCCTTCGTCGCCCGAAAACGCATAGGGCGTCGACTGAGAGTAGCCGTTGGTCTGCAAATAGTCGTTGTTGGGATTGAGGAAATAGCGCCCCCAGCCGCCGCGGATGACGGTCTTGCGCGTGAGCAGGAATGCAAGGCCGATGCGGGGTTGAATCGCGCGTCCGTAGATATCGGCGGCATTGCGCGGCGCGCCGTTGAGGCCGGCGAATCGCATTGAGCCGGTGACGGCCGGGAAGTCCGGGAACTGTTCGCGGTCGATCATTTTTTCGACCGGCGACTCGGCAGCGGCGTCGAAGCCGCGATTCATGCGGTTGAAGCGCTCGGCGGGCGGAATGTTGAAGTCCATGCGGAAGCCGAAGTTGATTGTCAGACGGCGCGTGGCTTTCCAGTCGTGTTGGACCCAGGGGGCGTAATACTTGAACATGTAAATGGGGAAGACCGCGTAATTGAGCGAGCCCGAGCTGGGCGTGCCCAGCAGCCATGACCCAAGCGAATTGCCGCTGAACTCGTCACCGCGCTGATAGTCGAACTGCGTGAAGCCGCGGTTGGCGCCGAGGGTGAAAACATTTCCGGGATTTTGCGTCGAGTACTGCGTCATGCGGATATCGAGGCCGCCGCGCCAGGTGCGGCCGCCGCGCACGCGCGTGACGGACGGATGAGCGGTGAAGGTGTTGGTGATGTTGTTGCTCCGGTAGCGGCCGAGCGAAATGTAGCTGTCGAACGTATACCGGCCGAACCATGAGCCGTAGGGCAGTTGGCGCGCGAGAGACTCCGGAAAGCCGAGCGTCGTGATATCGAATCGGTTGGCCTCACCCGCCGAGCCCTCGATGTAGCGCGCGGCCGAGGTGCGGAAGTTGAAAATCACCGTGGGGCTCAGCGTCGAGACCCAATCGATGACGTAGGCGTCGTTGATTCGCTTCAGCGGGTGCTGCCCGTCCTGTCCGGGACGATTGCGGATACCGTTGACGTTACGGTCTTCGGTCCGGTCGTTCGAGGCGTGGCGGAAAAAGAAACGGTGGCGCGCGCCCAGGTTCTGATCGATCTTCACGACGAAATTGTAGAAGTCGTCGCGGGCCGGGTTGTCGCCGCCCGAGAGAAAGTAATTGCTCTGCGCGTAATCGGCGCCGCCGGTGACCGTGTTCGGGCTGGGGAAGTAGTCCGCGATCTTGCGGGAGATGGGGTTGATGCGGCTGCCGGGAATCTGATTGTTCGGGAACGGAATTCGATCCCAGCGATTCTGACGCGCGGGATTCTGGAAAGTCGTATTCGGATCGTAGATGGTGACGGCGCGCCCGCGGGCGTCCTTCAGGTTGCGAAAATCGCCGTCGCGCATCTCCATGGCGGGCACGCTGAGGACGAGAGGTTGCGGAGTCGCTTCGCGGAATCCTTCGAAATTGAGCAGAAAGAAAGTCTTCCCTTTCCCGTTGTAAAGCTTCGGCAGAACCACGGGACCGTCGAGCTGGATGCCGTATTGGTCCTGAAAATGTCCGTCTTTCGGAGCTCCGCGCGAGTTGTTTTGAAAGGAATTCGAATCCCACGCGTTGCGGCGGGCGAACTCGTAGATGCTGCCGTGAAGGCGGTTGGTGCCGCTTTTGAGAACCACGTTGACGATGCCGCCGGCGGTCTTGCCGTACTGCGCGTCGTAGGAATTGGTCTGGATCTTGAACTCCTGGACGGAGTCGACTGGCGGAACGTACGCGATGTTGTTTCCGCCGGCCTGGGAGTTATTCGGCACGCCGTCCATCAGGAATTCGTTCGACCGGTTGGCGCCGCCGTTGATGCCCCAGTCGGCAATGGCGCCGTTGTCGAATGGACGCATGTAGGCGAGGGACCCGTTGTAATTCACGCCGGCCACAAGCATCGAGAGCATAAACGGATTTCGCCCGTTGAGCGGCATCTCTTTAATGGTTTGCTCGTCGATCACGCCGCCGCGGTCGCCGGACGAACTTTCGAGCAGCGGCGTTTCGGCGGTGACGGTGACCGTTTCGGTAACCGATCCGAGATCCAGGCGGATGTCGAGGGTGGCGCTCTGATTGACCTGGAGCGTCAATCCGCGGCGGACGAACACCTTGAAGCCGTCCATCTCAGCGCGGATTTCGTAGCTGCCGGGCTTGATCAGGGCGAAAGTGTAGTCGCCGCGGGCATCGGACAGACCGGCGAATCTCTCGGCGGTGTCGACATTCGTGAGGTGGACTTGAGCGCCGGAAACGGGGGCGCCGGACGGGTCGAGCGCCCGGCCGGTGAGAGTGGCGCGAAATTCCTGGGCATTCAGGACGGTAGAAATAGCGATAAAGAACAGCACGCCCCTATTACGCATGGATATAAGATACACCCGTTTTGGCTACCGCGGCGGCCTCAAAAGGTCGCCGCTGCAATGCGCCGCCCCACGATGCGCTGAAACATTATCCTCGCCGCACTTGCATCTATTCGCGGTGGGAGGTGTTGCATGC
>JBOGMR010000563.1:0-6035 GCA_050746825.1 Bryobacteraceae bacterium
AAGAGTTGCGGAGCCCTTCTACGCGGCTGCCAGCAAATACCGCGGCCACCCAGCCAGCAGTTGCCGCGCGGCTGCCGCCGGTTCGCTCTCGAGAATGCAGGTCTGGCCGGCCGATTGCCCTTCGACCCGGACGCGGCCGCCGGCGTGCTTCACCCGATAGCTCATGGTGGCGCCGTACTCCCAGGCGAGCGCCTTCATCGACCACTCCGCCGGCTCAGTGACCAGGCGGAGGCCGCCGTCCGAGCAAACCAGAATCGCCAGATCGCCAGGCTCCTGGCCTTGCCGTTCAGCGGCTTCGGCGGTCTCCAGGATGCTCCGGGCGTTGTCGAGGAACGCGCTCACAATCCTCTTATCGGGCCGGCTGGACAAAGTGTGAGGGCCTCCGGAATGCTACATTAATTCGGTGCCTGGGCTCGCTGGGCACTCTGAGGAGGGTCCGTGATCATCTTCTCCGTCGGCGAAGTCGATATCCTCGCCGAGTTCAACGATTCGGAGACCGCGCGCCGTATCACGCAAGCTTTGCCGATCGAATCGAGCGGCAACTATTGGGGCAAGGAGTTCTACTTCGAGGTGCCGGTCAAGGCCCCTGCCGCAAAAGACGCGCTCGAAGTGGTCGACCCCGGCACCGTCGCCTACTGGCCGCAGGGCCGCTGCCTCTGCCTATTCTGGGGTCCGACTCCGGTCAGCCAGGCGGGCGAATGCCGTGCCGCCAGCGCCGTGAATGTGGTCGGCAAAGTGCTCAACCCCGACATGCTGCCCAAGCTCAAACAGCGGCGAGTCAGAGTCAGCCAGGATTAACGCACCAGTCATTTTCGACGCAACCACTCCTCCAGCAGCATGCCATATACGACCAGGTCGATCGGACGCCCGGCCACCACTTGCCCCTGGCGCACGATGCCCTCGCGCACAAACCCCAGGCGCTCCGGAATCGCGCAACTTCGCGTGTTGCCCATGCCGCAGCGGATCTCGACCCGGTTGAGCGCGAGTTCGCAGAACAGATGATCCAGCACCACACGGCACGCTTGCGTAACCAGGCCGCGTCCCTGATACGCCGCATCGATCCAATACCCGATGCTGGTGCAGCGATTGTCCCAGTCGATGCGGTGAATGCCGATCGCGCCCGCCAGCGCTCCCTCGTGCCAGATGCCTGCGTGGAAGCCTTCATTGCGCGAGAACTGCTCGAGCGCCATGCGGATAAACGAGGCCACATCCTCCGGCGCCAGAGTCCGGTCGACCCACGGCAGCCACTCGCGGAGGTGCTGGCGATTCCGGTCCACGACTTCGAAAGCCACCTGGGCGTGCCGTTCCTCCAGCAGCCGGATCTCACCTCCGGAGCCGAACGCGCGCGTGAACATGTCTCATTGTAGTCGCATGGTAAAATGATTCTTCCGGGAATCCCCACGAGACAAAATGGATCGCGCCAGCCGACTTCTCGGGAAGTTGCGTTTCCCCTCCGAATGCTTCAACGGAGACGAGATCGCCTGTGCGGCCTGGGCGCCCGCGGTCGGGTCGCGAATCGCCGCGCATACGCGCGCCGAGCGAGTGGTGCGCGGGAAGCTGATCGTCGGCGTAGATGATTCCATGTGGCAGCGCCAGCTCTGGACGATGCGGGCGCAGGTGCTGCGGAATCTCGAAAAGGCGCTCGGTCCCGGGGTGGTGACGGACCTCGAGCTGCGCGTGGCTCCACCTCGCCGCGGGCCGCAGCCGGCCTCGTCCAGCAGTCCGCGGGCGGCGGCGCCTAACCGCCAGGACGACGAAGCGGAACGGATCGAGGATCCGGGCATGCGCCGCGTTTATCGCGAATCGCGAAAGCGAGAGCTGGCGTGAAGATCACCGAGAAGGAAGTCCGGTACGTAGCGGACCTTGCGAACCTGAGGCTGACCGACGCAGAGGTCGAGCGCATGCGCGCCGATCTCGACAGCATCCTCGAGCATATCGACAAGCTCAACGAGGTCGACACGGCGCAGGTCGCGCCGATGGCCCAGGTGCTGTACCCCGCCGGGGAGACAGCGACGCTGCGCCCCGATCGCGAGCGCGCGCCGCTGGGCGACAAAGCTGCGCTCGCCAACGCTCCACTTTCGGCGGCGGGCTACTTCAAAGTGCCCAAGGTGATTGAACGGTAACGGAACGAATGGAAATTCGCTCGCTCACGATCGGCCAGGTGAAAGACGGGCTCAGGAAGCGCGCCTTCAGCGCGACCGAACTTGCAGAAGAATCCCTTCGCTTCGCCCAGGCCGAGAATCCGAAGACCAATGCCTACCTGCACTTTTCGCCCGAGCGCGCCAAGGCAGCGGCCGCCGCGGTCGACGAGAAGCTCGCGCGCGGCGAGGATCCCGGCCCGCTGGGCGGCGTTCCAGTGGCCGTAAAAGACGTCATCATCACGAAAGGCCTGCGCACCACGTGCGGCTCGCGCATGCTCGAGAAGTACGTGCCGCCCTATGATGCCACGGCGGTGATACGGCTCGAGCAAGCCGGCGGCGTCATCATCGGCAAGACGAACTGCGACGAATTCGCCATGGGCTCGTCGAATGAAAACTCCGCCTTCGGCCCGGTGCGCAATCCGGCGGCCCTCGACCGCGTGCCCGGCGGTTCGAGCGGCGGATCGGCGGCAGTCGTCGCACAGGGTACGGCTGTGGTTTCGCTTGGCTCAGATACCGGCGGGTCGATCCGGCAGCCGGCGTCGTTCTGCGGCTGCGTGGGCGTCACGCCGACTTACGGCCGGGTGTCGCGCTACGGCCTGGTGGCGTTTGCGAGCTCGCTCGATCACATCGGACCGTTCGGGCGATCCGTCAGAGACGCCGCCACGCTGTTGAGCGTGATCGCGGGCCGCGATGAGCTGGATTCGACGTCGGCCGGCGCTCCCGTTCCCGACTACGCCGCATCGCTCGACGGCGTCGTCCAAGGCATGAAGATCGGGCTGCCGCGCGAGTATTTCGCGGGGCTCGCCAGCGAGACGGGCGATCGCATCGCCGAGGCCATCGAAGTTCTCAAGAAGCTCGGCTGCGAAATGCGCGACATCAGCTTGCCCGCAACCGACTACGCCATCGCCTCCTACTACATCCTTTGCACCGCCGAGGCCAGCTCGAATCTCGCGCGCTACGACGGAGTCCGCTACACTTACCGGTCGCCGTCATCGGAAACGCTGAGCGGCATGTACCGCAACACGCGCGGCGAGGGTTTCGGCGCCGAGTGCAAGCGCCGGATCATGTTGGGAACCTACGTACTGAGCGCGGGCTACTACGATGCCTACTATCTGAAGGCGCAGAAAGTGCGCGCCTTAGTCGCGCGCGATTTCACTAACGCGTTTGCCGAAGTCGACGCGATCGTCGCGCCCGTGTCGCCTTTCCCCGCATTCAGGCTCGGGGAAAAAATAGACGATCCGCTGGCCATGTATTTATCGGATATCTATACGATTACGGGCGACCTGGCCGGCATCCCCTGCATGAGCGTCCCGTGCGGCAAGACCGCGGACGGCCTGCCCGTGGGGATGCAGATTCTGACGAACCATTTCGATGAAGCTCGCATGTTCCGGCTCGCCGATGCGTTCGAGCGGGCCACCGGGGCGGGCCTCTGACCTGCACCCGGCACGCGAAACGTGTAACTTTTTTGAACTTAAGTGATCAACTAGCTAAGGAGATAACATGGCTTTCACACTTCCACCGCTCCCCTATCCGTCCGACGCACTGGAACCTCACATCGACAAGACGACCATGGAGATCCACCACGGCAAGCATCACAACGCCTACGTGACGAATCTGAACAAGGCGCTCGAGTCGGCGCCCGATCTGGCAAACAAGAGCATCGAGGAACTGCTCGCGAACGGCTGCGCCATCGTGCCGGAAAACATCCGCACGACGGTGCGCAACAACGGCGGCGGCCACGCGAATCATTCGATGTTCTGGCAGCTCATGAGTCCGAAGGGAGGCGGCGCGCCGGCCGGAAATCTGGCGTCGGCCATCAACGCGGCGTTCAGCAGCTTCGACGCCTTCAAGGAAAAATTCGCCGCCGCCGGCGTCGGGCGTTTCGGTTCCGGCTGGGCGTGGCTCATCAAGAGCGGCGGCAAAGTCGAGATCATCTCGACGCCGAACCAGGACACGCCGCTGATGGAGGGCAAGTCTCCCGTGCTGGGCCTCGACGTCTGGGAGCACGCCTATTATCTGAAGTATCAGAATCGCCGGCCCGACTACATCGCCGCCTGGTGGAACGTGGTCAATTGGGCCGAGGCTGAAAAGCGTTTCAACTCGTAGCATTGGTTGCGGACGGCGCGGCGGGTGCGTGGTTGCCCTCGCGCTGCCCGTTCTGGCCGGCGGAAGATGAAGTGGAAGATCGGTCTCGAGCCGGTTCACTTTTCAAACGTGATCGTCGCCTCGCCGCTGAACTTCTGGTAGTTGCGGAAGTCGATGGTGTTGCGGCTGCAGATGTTGGTCCCGCGCTGGCACATCAGCGTCTCGGCGTGAACGGGCAGCAGAAACGGCCGGTCGCCGATGCGTGTGTACTCGTAATCGACCGCGGACTCGACCTTGTCGTGGGGAAACTCGAGCGGCAGACGATAAGCCTGCATCTCGACGCGCAGCGCGCGGCCGGTCTCCTTTTCGATCCAAAGCGAGCCCCGGTAGGCGGGATAAACGGCTTGCGAGGCCACCGAAATGCGCCAGTGCGAGTGATCCCGGTCGACATCGAAATCGTAGACGACCGCGTTGCGGCCGGCGGTGCGAGATTCTCTCCGAAAGCGGAATTCCGCCGCCGTGCCGCGAGAAAACAGATCGGCAAGCATGCTTCCGAACTCGCCGGTCGACCAGGCGCCCCGCATCTCTTCCATCGATTTCTTGAATGGTTTCCCGTTAATCGTCAGGTTGCGATAACTTTCGCGGCCATTCTCAAAGACCACGTCCGCGGAAACTACGTCCTGGGGTTTCCAGCTCAGAATATGCGACGTGCTCAGGAATCGCGCCATTAGCTGCTTGCAAATGTAGTTCGGCAGCGACTCAGTAAATGAGGAGGCCAGCGCCCGGGCTTTCGCGATCGCGGGATCGTCTGGCGGAGGCGGAGCGCCGGCTTCAACCGCAGGGGGCGCGGCGATTTCGACTGATGGCGCGGGTGTGGCCGCGATTGCTTCCCGCGTGGTGGAGGCTGTTTCCGGTGTTGGCGCGGCGCGCGAGCCGTTGCGGCGGAGCACCGGCCTCTCATCGTCATCGTCGGCGGCCGACGCTCGCTTGGGAACCGCGACCGGCTGAGCGGCTGCAACCCGCTCCTCGGCTGTTCCCTCTTTCAGGAAGATGACGTTGATCGCGAACAAGAAACCTTCGTCGTCCTGGCTGGCTTCAACCACCACGCGGTCTCCAGGCTTCAGGATCGCCGGCTGAATTTCATTTCCGTCTTTGAAGAACCTGGTCCCCTCGACCCTTTTCATGCTGAGCTGGCGCGTGTCCTGCGCCTCGACCACGACGAAGGTCTCATCCAGGCGGCGCAAGACGCCGCGCACATCCAGCAACTGCTCCGGCGGCTGTTTACTCCTGGAAGTCGCTTTTTTCGCCCCGCGGCGCGGAAACGGGATCCCGCCGGGCAACTGGGCCGTCGCGAGCGGCGTCATTACAACCAGCAGCCCGAGCGCTATCCCCAATCGAAACGAAATCTTCACTTGGCCCACCCGTACAGCTTCATGGCGTTTCCGCCGCGTATTTTGGCGCGCTCGGGTTCCGGGAGAAAATCGAACATGTGATCGAACAGCACCGTGGCTTTTTCAAACGCGTCCGCATTCATTCCGAGGCCTCCCCAGATCATCCGTCCGGCGCCGAAAGCATCGAAGGTTTTTCGCACGAGCGGTTTTGCGTCCGTGTACGGGTGCGGCTGTTTCGAAGAATAGTTCACGCCGGAGAACTTCATCACCACGCGGGGCAGTTTGGCCAGGAGCAGGACCTCGTCGTATTCGGCCGCCGTGCCTTCACCCGCGCGCGCCAGATGATCGAGGATCACCGCCGTCTTCGGAAACGCCGCCGCCAGCTCACCGATTTGTGGCGCGTGGTGCGGAATGAAAT
>JBOGMR010000564.1:0-4886 GCA_050746825.1 Bryobacteraceae bacterium
TCGAATTAGAGTTCCACAGCGGCGCCATCTATCATTACTTCGAGGTTCCGTTGGAAACCTATCGAGAACTCCTACAAGCCGACTCGAAAGGCCGCTATTTCAACCAGCACATCCGCAACTGCTTCCGCTTCCAACAGATCCGTCGCCCGGCCCATCGCATACGCATTAGCCATCCCAAAAGCAAGTGACATTGGGCACGAGTGCCTGCGCCACGAGAATGTCCAAACTCCGGCGCTCGGAATCAGCAAGTTTATTCCGTCCTGCGGCCGGCTACGGGAGCGGCCTGATACGGACGTTCTTGTAGTAGACCGTGCTGTTCGGATCGTGGCCCTGAAATGCGATCGTGCCGCGGCCGATGGCGCGTCCCGGTCCTTCGCGCCCGCCCTTCCAATCCGCCGGTTGGATCCACTTCACGACTTCCTTGCCGTTGAGCTTAATGGTGACGGTATTGTCCTGCACGATGATGTGCCCGGTGAACCACTCGGTGTCTTTTGTGATTCCCTTGATGTCGTCTTCGCCGATGTCTTGGACATGATAAAGGCTGCCGCTTTTGGCGGGATCCCGCTGGTACGTGTTGTTTACCTGGACTTCGAAGCCTTTGCGCGGGAAACCGCGCTCTTGAAACTCGGTATGAAAGTAGATGCCGCCGTTCGAATTGGGAGCGGCCATAACGTCTACCATGAGTTCGAAGTTTTTGAAGTCGTGATCCTTGACGGGACCATCGTAGAACGCGTGCGCGACCGGGCCATTGGCGGCCATGGCGCCATCCTTGATCTGGAATGTGTTTTGATCCCCGCTGATTTTCCAGCCGGTGAAATCCTTTCCGTTGAATAGCGAAATCCACCCGCCCTGCGCGAATGCGGCGGGCGCCGCGGCAACCCACAAGATCAAAGTCAAACGAATCATGATTCGCCTCGCGGTGATTGTATCATTCGGGCCGTTCGTCCCGGATCTGTGTCGATCCTGTATGTGTAGATCGTGCAAAGTCGAAACAGCCGGAACCCGATCCGGAAGTCGGGTAGCATAACAGGCGCCTCGCGTGTAATGTTCCTGCCGATCCGGAGACTACCTGCTTAGACGGCGAACATGGAATCCGAGCTCACTTTCGACCAGTTCGTTGCGCGGACTTCGATGGAACGTCGAGCACTGGAGCAACAGTTCGAGCGCATCATGAAAGAACACGGGCGGGCCGTCGTGCGCCTCGCCTCCGCATATGAGAGCAATGCGGCCGGCCGCGACGACCTGGTGCAGGAGATCGCTCTGGGGATTTGGCGGGCACTGCCCAGATTCCGGAATGAATGCTCAGAACGCACGCTGATTTTCCGTATCGCGCACAATCGGGCCTTGACCCATGTGTCGCGGCGCCGGAGAGCCGACGAGAACCTGGACGACGCGACCGAGGTGCCCGATTCAGCCAGGAGCCCGGAGCGCCAGGCGAGCGACGAGCAGCTACGGGAACGCCTTTTCGCCGCGATTCGACGGATGCCCGCGACATATCAACACGTCGTGGTATTGCTGCTGGAGGGCATGAATCACTCCGACATCGCCGACATTTTAGGTATCAGCGAGGGTAACGTAGCCGTTCGAGCCACGCGAGCCCGCAAGGAGCTGCGAGCGTTGCTGAGAGGGAAGGATGACTGACGGCGAAGAGCTGGCGATGCTGCGGCAGGCCTGGCGAAAGGGCGGGCAACCTCCGCCGAAGGACCTCCATCGATCGGTTGTCCGAAAAACCTGGTTATTGCGCGTCGAAGTCGCGACCAGCATCTTGACGGCGATCGTTTTCCTTGGCGGGTCGGCTTGGAAGGCTGTCAGGGCACCTTCGCCGGAGTTCGTTGTGCTGGCGATTGGGGTCTGGATCGTTACGATCGCGGCCTTGCTCTTTTCCATTCGGAATTGGGCCGGGCTCTGGGAATCGGCGGGAGTAACGGCCATCGACTTTCTTGCGCTGTCGATCCGGCGTTGTCAAGCAGGACTCAAAGCGACGACCTTCGGGCTCTGGTTCCTGTTGCTGCAGGTCGTGTTCGTTGGCTCCTGGCAGGCGTGGTACTGGTCTGGCCGCAGCCCGGTCCCTTCGTTGAGGACGTGGTTGTTGGCGTCCTGCTTACCGATGGCAGTCCTGATCGTGTTGTTGGTTATGCGGGCTTCTCACAGGCGCGAGCTCCAGCGACTCGAACAGATGCGTCGCGAACTCACGCAATAGGTTTTCGATCACCACCAGTCCGAGATTGATGTTTGAGGAGAACTATGTCCACTGAGCGTGTATTAACGACAGCCGCATGGTTTCTATTAAGCGCACTATCGAACGCCGCCGGCTCGAACTCCGAGATTTGGATGGAGACTCGCATCGCCGGCCAACCGGCGGGTTACGTGCACGAACGAAGCGAAACCGCCGGCGACGGCCGTGCGATCGTCACGGCTGAATCGAGAACCGTGATCAACCGTCTTGGCAGTAAGGTCGAGATAAAGGGTTCGACCCGCACCGTGGAAGACGCCACCGGCAGCGTGATTTCGATCCATTGCGAGCTCAGCAGTTCGGCGCAGACCACTGCGATGGACGGAAACGTAGCGAATGGCGTCTTGACACTGAAGATTTCCACGGGTGGGAAGGACTATCAGCGGAGCATCCCGCTCACGTCGCCGCTGACGGGTCCGGAAGGTGGACGGCGGCTGACCGTGAAGGCGCTGCGGAACCCGGGCGATCAGGTTTCGTACCCGGTGTTCTCGGCCGAGCTGGGGACATTGCAGACGGTTTCGCGGACGCTCGTGAGAGTCGAGGACGACGTCCTGGTCGCTGAAGAGAGCCTGAGCGGCTTACCTGGCAAGGCGTCGTTGTGGCTGGATCGCGACGGGCGGACACGCCGCCGGACGCAGGAGTCGCCGTTCGGTACGATGGAGTCCCTGCGTAGTGAGCGCGATGGCGCGCTGGCAGCGGTCAGTGGCGCGACGTTGCCCGCAGAGGCGTTCGAGCGGTCCGTAATCCGCTCCAACATCCGGCTTCCGCACGAGCGCGAGACGGAACGCCTCAGGGTGCGTCTGACGCACCGTCGTCCGGAACTCGGGTGGCCCGACTTCCGCTCTGAGTACCAATCGGTGGTGGAGAGCTCGCGCGAGAGCGTGGTTGTAGATATCCGCCGTCCTGATCACCAGCGTGAGGTTGCTGCGGCCAACACGACGGATCTTGCGCGGTACCTTGAACCCAACGCGCTGTTTCAGGCCGACGACGCCGAAGTGCAGCGGATCACGCGCGAGGTCGCCGGCGGCATTGCCGATCAATTCCAGAGAGCTGTGGCGCTGCGGGACTGGACCAGCCGGAATATGCGTTTCGATCCGGGCATCGCCGTCGTGCCGGCGTCCGAGGTTGTGCGCAACCGTGCGGGAACCTGCTTTGGATACTCGATCCTGCTGGGATCGCTGGCGCGCGCCGCCCAGATCCCATCGCGGATGAAAATTGGCTTTGTCTACACCGGCGGAATCTGGGCCGGCCACGCGTGGATCGAGATGCTGATTGGCCAACAGTGGCTGCCATTTGACGCTGCCCTGACGTCGCGTGACGTCGCCGACGCGGGGCGAATCAGTTTCTTTACCGGGTCACTCGAGGAGGGGACGATCATCGGAGTGGGCAGCCTCGCACAAATGTTCGGCAACGTCGAGGTTGCGATTGACAGATACACAGTGGCAGGAAAGGAGATTGTCGTTTCACCGGGAGCGGCGCCCTTCCGGATTGAGCGCGACCGCTACATCAATCCCTGGCTCGGGCTTGAACTGGAAAAGCCGGCGGCTTACCGCTTCACCAAAACTAGCCCGGTATGGCCGGATGCGACCGTGGTAGCGTTTGAGGCCCCGCAAAAAGCCTCCGTATCGCTCGAGCGCTTTCCGCGGTCTGCAGGCAAGGATGCAGAGATCGAAATCCGGAAGTATTTGGCGAAGCGCGGTGTGTCGGGCACACATCGCGCGTGGCGTGTATCGAACAGACGCGGCTTTTGTGTCGAGTCCGCCGGCGGGCACAAGGCCGCACTCGTCCTTGTCACGGCGGACGATATCTGGGTACTTCGAGCCGAATCTCGTAGCGCGCTTGCCACACTCAAGCTGATCAACAAAAGTCTCAAATTGCCCGAATAGAGGGAGAGCGAGGGACGATGCGGGTTGACCGCGCGATGTGGTGCGCGGTAAGTCCGTCCGAAGGCCGGTGGGGTTTCCGCTCGCCTATGATGGCGAGGAGGAGGTTCGGCCGCATGAGGGCATCGCTGGCAGGCAAGGTTGCATTGGTCGCCGGAGCAACTCGAGGAGCGGGACGCGGGATCGCTGTGCAACTCGGTGCGGCCGGAGCGACCGTCTACGTCACCGGGCGAACGAGCCGGTCCAAGCGCTCGGAAATGAACCGGCCGGAGACAATCGAAGAGACGGCAGCTTTGGTGGATGAGGCCGGAGGCAGCGGGATCGCGGTCGAGGTAGACCATCTTGTGCCCGACCAGGTGCGCGCGCTGGTGTCTCGCATCGAAGGCGAACAGGGCGCCTTGCACGTTCTGGTGAACGTCATCTGGGGAGCCACCAGGATGGAATGGGGCAAATCAGTTTGGGAATCGTCACTGGATTATGGGCTGCATACTCTGCGGTTGGCCGTGGATACGCACGCCATCACCAGCCACTTCGCGATCCCCTTACTCCTCAAGACGCCGGGCGGTCTGGTGGTCGAAGTGACGGACGGAACCGATGAGTACAACGCAACTCACTACCGGGTCTCCTTCTTCTACGACCTGGCCAAGGCGTCCGTGAATCGAATGGCGTTTGCGCTGGCGCGCGAGTTGGAGCCCCACGGTGCGACGGCCGTGTCGCTTACTCCGGGCTGGCTGCCGTCAACGTCGGTGAAGCCGTAGATCTTCGCCAGT
>JBOGMR010000565.1:0-7464 GCA_050746825.1 Bryobacteraceae bacterium
GGCCCGCACCGGCCCGCCCGACGCGCTGATTCTCCACAGCCTTTGCGGCATGCCGCGGCGCGAGGAAAACACAATGTCGCGGCCGTCCGGCGTCCAGTCTAAGCCGAACAGGTCGCGATTGTCCGCCGACAGGCTCTTCGCTTCTCCACCTCGCACGGGCACCACGCGGAGGTCGCCCGTATTTCCGAACTCGCGCACGAACGCGATCGTTTGACCATCCGGCGAGAATCTCGGCTTGGTGTCGCCCACGACCCGGGGAGGCGGCGAGGTGAGCCGTCGCTTTTCGCCCGTCGCCACGGAGACGACAAAAATGCCGATGGCCTGGTTCCCCGGTTCCGTATCGCTGACCGCAATCGTCTTCCCATCCGGAGAGAAATCGATGCTGAGTGACCCCACCGTCGCGATCTTCCGCTCGGGCCCGCCTAGGACGGGAACCAGCGTCAGCGTGCGCGCATTGCGGGTGAATGCGATATACCGCCCGTCGGGGGAGAAAACCGGGCAGCGATCCTCTCCCGCGTCGGTGGTGAGGCGCAATGGGCTGCCCGCGCCGATCTGCTGCACGTAGATGTCGTAATTGTCGCGATTCGGTCCGGCCGAGGCGAAGGCGAGCAGATTTCCGTCGGGGGAGAAGGCGGGGTCCCACTCCGAGCCGAAGCTGGTGAACGGTGCGATCCGGGGCGGCGGCAAGCGAGACCGGCCGAAGATCCACCAGCCGCCGAGCGCGAGCAACGCCAACGCAACGGCCGCGGCATAGATCCCGCGCGGCCGCGCGGGGGACTTGACGGCTCGCCCTGCGGCGCCCGACGCGCCCGAATCCGAGTCCTCCTTGGCTTCCTGCAGTGCGACCTTCAGGTCCGCCATGTGCTGGAAGCGACGCTCGGGGTCCTTGCGCAGACAGCGGTGGATGATTCTTTCCAGATCGCGCGGGATGTCGGCGGCGATCTGCTCGATGGGCGTGGGCTCCTGGGTCACGATGGCGCTCAGCGTGAACATTCGCGAGTCGCCGGAGAAAGCCTTCTGCCCGGTGAGCATCTCGTAGAGCACCCCGCCGAGCGTGAAGATGTCGGAGCGCGCATCCACGGCGCGGCCTTCGGCCTGCTCCGGCGACATGTAGGCGATGGTGCCCACAATGGCGCCGTCTTCGCTGCGATCGTCCACGCTCAACGTGTCGTCTTGCGGGCCGATGGTGGGTTGGGTGAGTTTGGCGATGCCGAAGTCAAGCACCTTGACCTGCCCCTCGCCGGTGACCATGATGTTGGCGGGCTTCAGGTCGCGATGGACGATGCCGGCGGTGTGGGCCTTGGCGAGCGCGTCGGCGATCTGAATGGCGTACTTGAGCGTTTCGGCGGTGCGCAGTCCTTTGCGCGGGATTAGCTGGTCGAGTGCCTTGCCGGGCACGTATTCCATGACGATGCAGTCGATGCCGTTGTCGGTGGCGATGTCGTAGATGGTGACGATGTTCGGGTGATTGAGGGCGGAGGCGGCTTTGGCCTCTTTCATGAATCGCTGGCGGCGCTCGGAGTTGGAGACTTTGTCGGCGGGCAGGACTTTGATGGCGACGATGCGATCGAGGCGGGTGTCGCGGGCCTTGTAGACCTCGCCCATGCCGCCGGAGCCGAGGAGCGCGAGGACTTCGTAAGGACCAAGGCGAGCGCCCGCACTGAGCCGCATGACTCAGATAAGTGTAGCGCGCCATCGAACTCGCCTCTCCGTGCCATCGATTCGGTTTGGGGCGACGCCGGCCAAACGCCACGTCATCCAGCGACGAGGCTTCCGACTGCACACGTAATGCTGCTGGAGAACTTCCGCTGAATCAGTCGCCCGCACTAAACGCTTCAATCATCAGGGCGATGATCTTGTCTACGGGCTTGTTCGCCAGCAGCACGGCGTCATATCCGAAGGGGAACGACACTACGCCGGTACAGATCGAACCGGCTGGTTGCCCTGCTGGACCCTGGAAGTGTAGTCCACCATTGTGGTGATAGCACAATCCCCACGGCGTTCCGCCGCAGTACCAGCCGAATTGCCTTCGTTGCATGAATTCCGTCAACGCGGCGGAGAGCGGGACGTTGGTTCGCAACCCGATCATGTATTTCGCGACGGCGTTTGCCGATCCGATCCAGCCGCCGGGGCCCACGCAATTCATCTGGGGCCAGTATTTTCCGGGCGGGTAGGGGGGATCGAGCGCGTTGACATAAGCCAGTGTCGCCTGATTCTCCGGATCGGGAACGGGGCTGAACACGCTCTTGTCAACACCCATCGGTTTGAAGACCTCCTGATTGACGTAATCGACGTAGCTCTGGTAACCCTTTCCCTTCGCTATGCTCTCGATCACCGCCTGCAGAATCGTGAAGTTCGTGTTCGAGTAAACATACAATTGCCCCGGAATGATCGGATTATTCTCGAGATAGTCCGCCAGGAATCCGAGCACGTCAGGTTTAGCGTACAGCGTGCCGTCCTCCTTGAGCCGGCTGATCATCATCAGCAATTCTCCGATCGTCACGGTGTCCACACCTGTTGCCGGCACAACCTTAGGGAGCAATGGCTGCAGATACGGCCAAAAGCAGTCATTGACGCTCATGATGAGCTGCTGCTGGATCAGGCACATGATAGCTGTAGCCGTAACGGTCTTCGAAACGCTCGCCAGGTTGCAGCGGGAATCGGTGGACCACGAGGCTGCTCCGTCTTCGGGCATACGCGTATTGCCGTACTCGCCCGAGTCGATGACTTTGCCGTTGAGTGCAATGACATACGCATAGCCGCCCAAGCCTGCTCCCATGGCCGCTTGGAAGACTTGCGCCCATTGCGGCGTGGGTCCGGAGGAAGCCGCCTTGGACGAAGTCGGATTCAACTCCGCGGCATCGGTTAGAATTGGCATGCACCAATTGTAGCCGCACCCGCTGCGTTGTCCAGGAACTCCGTCACGGGGCGCGGAGTGCTGTGCAATTCCATCCCTGGGCCAGCACCGCCAGAAGCGCGGTGCCGACGTGCGAATCGGCGGTGCGTCCCGCCACTCCAGTTTTCATGCTGGTATTAGTTGCCAGCGCGCCCGTGCGCTCTCGCTCCTTCGGCGGCGGGCTGATCTGTATCGAAGCTGATGCCTGTTTTTTTGCTCCTAAAAAGAGTTGTATACTCCATTATGATTCAGCACTCCCGTACCTCGGCGGGCAGGTTCATTTCTGCACTGGCAGCTTCGGGAATTCTTTCGCTTGCGTCCGCACAGAATGTCATCACAACCGTGGCAGGTAGCGATTTCGTTTTTCGCGGGGACGGCGGGTCTGCAATTCAAGCCCAGCTCAGCGTGATGACAGACGCAATCACAGACCCACAAGGAAATGTCTTAGTCGCCGATACCGGGAACAATCAGGTGGTGAAGATTGCCCCGAACGGCGTCCTGACGGTAATCGCCGGGAATGGAATCCCTGGTTTTTCGGGAGATGGCGGGCCGGCGACTCGCGCTGCGCTTAGATCACCCTACGCGCTTGCTCTGGACAGGGCCGGCAATCTTTACGTCGCGGACACTGGAAACTCACGAATACGCCGTATCAGTCCTGAGGGTGTGATCAACACCATCGCCGGAATTGGTGTCAGCCAGTCCGCTGGAGATCGTGGACTCGCCACAAGCGCGTCGATCGGCCAAGTTCTCGGCCTAGCGGTGGATTCAGCGGGAAGCGTGTACTTCAGCGAATACTCGCATCATCGGGTGCGCCGGATCACTAGCGATGGAATCGTGGGCACGTACGCAGGGAATGGAACGCGGGGGTTTGCAGGGGACAACGGACCAGCTACCCAGGCGTCCCTCGACAGACCCTGGGGGCTGGCTTTCGACAATACAGGCAACCTGGTAGTCGCCGACGCCTATAACGGGCGCGTTCGGCGTATCACGGCCGATGGCGTTATCACGACCGTTGCGGGTGACGGGAGGAGCACTTCTGGACCTTGGGGAGATGGCGGTTTGGCCACACGAGCCGCTCTCAGCCTCCCCACAGGCTTGTTCGTAGATGCTGCCAATAACCTGTACATCTGCGCTGCCGACAACCGCGTACGCATTGTTACCCCGAACGGCGTAATTCGAACCTTCGCCGGTACGGGGACCCCGGGTTTTTCGGGCGACGGAGGACCAGCGGCGCTAGCTCAGCTCAACTTTCCATGGGCAGTCGCCGCCGATTCCTCCGGAAATGTTTTCATCGCCGACGCTCTCAATCTGCGTATCCGGCGAATTACGCCGGAGGGGGTAATCACCGCTTACGGCGGTGCCGGGCAGCATCGCTACTCTGGCGATGGAGGACGGGCGGTCGCGGCGGCCATTGGCGCGCCTTTTGCCTTGGCTGTAGACCCAAGCAACAACATTTATATCTCAGACGAGACAAACCATCGCATTCGCAAGGTCGGTCCCGATGGGGTCATTTCGACAATTGCGGGTACTGGGATGGCAGGTTTTTCTGGAGATGACGGTCCGTCCACACAAGCGACTCTAAATGTTCCGCACGGGCTAACCGCCGATAGTGGGGGCAATTTATACATCGCCGACGAAAACAATAACCGCCTCCGCCGAATTGACCAAAGCGGCCTAATCAAAACGATTGCGGGGGGCCTTCAGATTAGCGAGTTGACCGGGCGTCCCACTGACGGCCAGCAAGCCACTCAGACGTACATGTTACCGCGATCCATCGCCGCGAGTGGCGGCAATCTGTTCATTTTGGATCCAGCTTGGTGCGTGGTCTTTCGCGTGACGCCCAGTGGGGCGCTTTCCCTGCACGCCGGTACCTATAGGGAGTGCGGGAGCTCCGGCGACGGCGGTCCAGCTACCAGTGCAAGGATCACACCCGAAAGGCGTGGGTCGATCAGCGCGGACACCGCGGGCAACTTGTACATCGCCGAAGAAGGAACTGACGTCAATCATGGGCGGGTACGGCGCGTGGGGACAGATGGGACAATCCAGACCGTCGCCGGGGGTGTGCCGTATACGCGGTATCCGTCTGATGGAGAATCGGCTTTGACCGCACCGTTGTTCCGGCCAAGAGCTGTGTTAGCTGCAGCCGAGGGCGCCTTCGCCGTTGCCGACGTCGTATCTATTTACGCGGTCGTACCGGACGGTCGGATTGGCCGTCTCGCGGGACATCCGCAGGTGGTGAACCGGGGTGACGGAGGGCTGGCGCTGAATGCGCGGCTTTCGGCCCCTAACGCCATGGCTTTCGATCGAGACGGCAATCTCCTGTTCCTCGATATGGACAGTTCTCCACGCGTCCGCGCAATCCTAGCCAAGCCTCCTTCTTTAGCGGCCGCTCCCGCCTCGCTCCGGTTCACCGCTCAAAGCGGAGGTGCGCCGCCGCTCGCGCAAACTATTTCTGTGGCCGGATCGATTACTGGCGTTGCGTTTTCCACTTCCGTATCCACAGAAAACGGACTTCCATGGCTCCGTGTTGTACCTGCCACGGGCGCCTCCCCTCGACTGGTGGAAGTAACGGCGAACCCCGCAGGCCTCGTTCCAGGAACGTACCAAGGCACGTTCACGATCCGGTCGCCACTCGCGACCCCGATTGAGCGGGCAGTCTTGGTGACCTTTGAGGTGTCGCCGGGGCAGCCTCCGAAGCTCGACCTGGACAAACCGAATTTTTCCTTCGCGTTCCCGCTCGGCGCAGCTTCTCGCATGCAAACCCTGACCGTCCGCAACGCCGGCGGCGGGCACCTGGATTACACGGTAACGGCAGCGACCAACAACGGCGGCGACTGGCTCAACGTGACTGCGGCGACCAATCAGGCTCTGCCGGATGCCCCCGCGACAATAGCCGTCACCGCTTCGCCGCGGGACTTGCCGGCGGGAACCTACACCGGGCGCGTAACGTTGTCCACCGCCAACGAAACGCGAAGCGTGCCGGTGACGATAGCGATACGCAGCAATGACCGAGCCATTCTCTTATCACAGAGTGGTCTTTCGTTTACCGCGGTCGCGGGAGGCGGTATTGTGCCGCCGCGCAGCTTCGAGGTCCTGAACATCGGACGCGGAGTTGTCCCGTGGAGTGTGTCAACGAGAACGCTCTCAGGCGGTCCGAGCTGGCTCTCCGTCACGCCGGGGAACGGTTCGACAGACGCAGCGTCGCAAACGGTTCCCAGCGTCGCGGTTCGCGTGAATCCGGCCGATCTGGCGCCTGGCAGCTATTACGGACTGGTACAGGTGGACGCAGCCGGCGCGGCAAACTCGCCGCAAGTAATCACTGTATGCATGGAAGTGCTCCCTGCCGGTAGTGATCCAGGACCGCTTGTGGAACCTGCGGAGCTCGTCTTCACGGGTGTGGCCGGGCGATCTTCTCCCAGCTCTAAGGAGGTCTTCGTATACAACATCTCCGCGTCACCGAAGACGTTTCGGTCCACCACTACTCTCGCGGCGCCCGAAGGCGACGACAGACTGGTAAACTTGCCCACTGACCTGACCTTGGCGGTCGATCAGCCGAACCGGGTCATCGTACAGCCGTTTATTGGCAACCTGCCGGCGGGCGTTCATCAAGGCAACATCAATTTGCAATTCAGCGATGGTCGCGTGCGAACGGTGCGCGTGCAGTTGATTCTCACGGCCCCCGCGTCATCGAGCGCACGTTTCGCGGAGGCGTGTACGCCGACCAAGCTCGTGCCGGCAGTGACTTCACTGGCGTCGTCTGTGCCCGTCACAGTTGGGTGGCCGATACCCATCACGGCCGAAGTGCGAGACGACTGCGGCGTCGTCCACGACGCCGGCTCCGTTGCAGTGATTTTCTCGAATGGCGACCCATCCCTCAGTTTGCAGTCAATCAAGGACGGCCGCTGGACCGGGACCTGGGAATCTCGGAGGTCATCGGCCACCACCTCGTTAAGAGTGGAGGCGGTGAACGCATTGCGGGAAATCAGGGGTGAGGTGACGTTAAGCGTAGACAGCCGGACGCGTCAGGAACCACCTTTTGTGGAGGCGAGCGGCGTCATGAGCGCAGTCGGATTGCAGCCGTACGTGCCACTCGCGCCGGGAGGAATCATCTCAGTGCTCGGTGAACGACTTGCGGAAGTAACGCAGGTAGCAGTAGGGCTTCCGCTGCCCAAGCGAATCGGCTCAACTCGGGTCCTAATGAGTGGCAGCGTCGAGCTGCCGTTACTGTCCGTCAGCCCAACCCGTATCGACGCGATCGTGCCCATGGGCCTTACACCGAACACGCCACAACAGTTACTGGTGGAAAGGGCGAGTACGATAACCCGTCCAGTTACGCTCGATGTGGCGCCTGCCCAGCCCGCGGTGTATGTCGAAAGCTCAGCGGCCGAGAGACAAGGCCGAGTGAGTTGGGTGCGGTCGCCGACGGGAGAAACCGCGCTAGCTCGTCCCGGCACTCCCGCTCAAGCAGGCGACCTGCTCGTGATCAGCGCCACTGGGCTCGGAATCACCGCGCCACTTGTTGCAGACGGCGAACCGGCTCCGGAATCTCCGATTGCAAAGACTGGCGA
>JBOGMR010000566.1:0-4014 GCA_050746825.1 Bryobacteraceae bacterium
CGTCAAATGTCAGCAGATCGACACCCTGAGCTGCCGCAGCTACTCCGCCCACCAGGACAAACTCCACCCCGTGTTTCGATAGGATTCGCAGGATCTCAAGGAAGTCGGGTTCGGTCGAACGCCTTCCTCCCGATTCATGCGTCCCCTACGCGATGCAGCTTCATCAGGTTCGTTGTGCCCGGTCTTCCGATCGGCTGACCGGCGACGAAGGCGACGCTCTCACCCTGCTTCAGGTATCCGCGCTCCACCAGCAAACGGTCTGAGAGGCGCACCATCTCGTCGGTCGAATCGACGTCCGGCGCCAGCACGGAAGTCACACCGTAGTTCAACGTAAGTTGCCGCGCCACGATGTCGCTCGGTGTGATGGCGTAGATCCGGTCGAGCGGACGGAGCCGCGAGATCAATCGCGCGCTCGAGCCGCTGGCCGTGAACACGACAATCGCCGCGACACTGGCGTCGCGCGCGGCGTGGTAGGCGGCATCGGCGAGAATCTCGGCGTAGGTAGGGCTGGCGTTGTGGGGCGGTTCCTGGAACCCGTGCGCGCGCAGCGACCGCTCGGCTTCCGAGGCGATGCGCGCCATGTAGCTCACCGCTTCCACCGGATGTTTACCGATGGATGTTTCCGCTGAGAGCATCACCGCATCGGTGCCGTCGTAGATCGCGTTGAACACATCGCTGACCTCGGCGCGCGTCGGCATCGGATTCTCAACCATCGATTCGAGCATCTGCGTCGCGGTGATCACCGACTTGCCGTAGCGTCTCGCGCGGTGAATGATCGATTTCTGGATGAACGGCACCTTTTCGAGCGCCATCTCGACACCCAGATCGCCGCGCGCCACCATCACACCGCTCGATTCGGCGAGTATCGAATCCATGTTTTCCCAGGCTTGCGGTTTCTCGATCTTGGCGATGATCGGGAGCTGCGGTCCGCCCTCGATCTGCTTGCGTAGTGCGCGAACGTCGTCGGCGGTACGCACAAACGAAAGCGCCAGCAGGTCGACCCCGTGCTCCAGGCCGAAGCGCAGATCCCGAATGTCTTTTTCGGTTAGAGACGGAGCGCTGATTCGCACGCCCGGAAGGTTGATGCCCTTGTTGTTCCCGATGGGCCCGCCCGAGACCACTTCGAATCGCACCGACACCCCGTCCGACTTAATCGCCCGAAGCTCTACGGCCCCGTCATTGAGCAGGACGCGCGAACCGGGTTCCACGTCGTTGGCAAAGTTGGCGTAGGTAGTAGAGGCGTGCTCGCAATTGCCGAGGATCGGTTCGACGGTGATCGTGAAAAACTGACCGGTCTTCAGCTCACATCCGTCACCTTCGAGTTTCCCGAGACGGATCTTGGGCCCTTGCAAATCGAGAAGAATTCCGACGTGCCGGTCCAGCTCGCGGGCCACTGAGCGCACCGCGGCGATTCGGGCCCCGCGCTCTTCCTGCGTGCCGTGTGAAGCATTCAGCCGGACAACGTCGACGCCCGCGGTCAGCATCCGCCGGATCATCTCAGGCGACGAACTCGCTGGCCCGAGCGTCGCGACGATTTTGGTATTCGGCATCGAAAGCGTTACCATGAACCATTCTGCCATCATGTCGCTGCTTCAAGTGGTGATCCTCGCCATCGTCCAGGGCCTCACTGAATTCCTTCCGATTTCGAGCTCGGGACATTTGTACCTGGCCCCCTGGCTGTTGGGTTGGCCGGACCAGGGCCTGACGTTCGACATCGCCCTTCATCTGGGCACGCTACTGGCTGTGCTGTGCTATTTTTTTCGGACCTGGGTTCAGGTGATCGCGCAGGGGTTCGGCGTCTCAAGCGGCAGCGATGAAGAATTGAAGCGGAATCGCGCGCTGCTGTGGTACCTGGCGGCCGCGACGATTCCGATCGCGGTATTAGGATTCTTGTTCAAGGAGCAGGCTGAGCACCAGTGGCGGAATCCTTTTGTGATTTCCGCGATGCTGATCGGGGTCGGTGTGCTGATGCTCGCCGCGGAGCGCTACGGAAAAGGTCAGAAGAACCTTGCCCGGACCACGCTGGCGGACTCGCTCTGGATCGGCGCGTCACAGGCGATGGCGATTGTGCCCGGCACTTCGCGCAGCGGCATCACGATCACCGCCGGACTGTTTCGCGGCCTCGACCGGCATGCAGCCGCACGGTTCTCGTTCCTGCTCTCAACGCCCGCCATCGGCGGCGCGGCCGCCAAGTCGCTTTACGATCTGCTCAAGGCGGGCGGCGTACCGGTCGACATGCGGCTTCCGTTTGTCCTGGGCATTACCGTGAGCGGTTTGACCGGGATGGCGGTGATTGCGTTCTTCCTCCGCTACCTCCGGCGCCGCACGTTGCATGTGTTCATTTACTACCGCATTATTTTTGGCATAATAGTTCTTGCTCTGGCTTTCATCCGCGCGCCAGCGGGATGAGGCTCTTCACTCCGACTGAACACAAGCGGCTCAATGAAGCCACAGGGTTCGTGTTGCTCGCGATCGGGCTGGTGCTCTGGCTCAGCCTGGTTTCGTATCGCCTGCACGATCCCTCGTGGAACACTGCCGGAACGGCTCGTCCAGCGAACCTGATCGGGTACGCCGGATCTTACATCGCCGATATTCTGCTGCAGTCGCTGGGCCTGGCCGCCTTCGTCCTGCCGGTCCTCTCGATCCTGCTCGCGTGGAAGTGGCTGCGGTCAAAGGCAGTCGAAGCGCCGTTGGCGAAGATCACCGGCACGACCTTGTTCGTGATGGCTACAGGCACGGCGCTGTCCCTGAGTCCTTCGTGGCGATTGTTCGACGGCGCGATTCTCCCCGGCGGCGCCGCCGGTCTGTTGCTGGCCGAGTACCTTCGGGATGGGCTCAACATGACCGGCGCCGCGCTCGTCACGGCCACGATCCTGATCGTCTCGATCTACCTTGTGTCCAGTTTCACGATGGAGAAGTTGGCGCTATGGCTGGCACGTCCCGCCCGCGCGCTTGAGCAGATGGGAGAACGCTGGAGAAACTGGCTGGCGGCGCGAACGCGTCGCAAGCGCGACAAGTCGGCGGCAAAGCTTGCGGAAAAGCTTGCGGAGCAGCGAGCGGCGAAAATCGAGGTAGGCATCAAGCCAATCGAATCGATTGAGCCGCGTGTAAGGAAAACGGCAGCGCCGGTCGAAGAGGAAGAATCGGCTGTCCTCGAAGAGATCCCGATTTGCCCCCTCGACGAGGAACCCGTGCTACATACTCCGGCTCCGGAACCGCTGCCGCGAGTAATGGCGGCCCCTCCGCCGGCTCCCGTTGCCACCCAGCACGTCTTCGAGCTCCCGCGAACCGATCTGCTCAACGAACCGCCCGGGCGCAATCCGTTCGACGAACAGGAGCTCAAAGAGATCGCGGTGCGCGTCAAGTCGAAGTTCGAAGAGTTCAACGTGCTCGGTTCGGTGGTGCAGATCAACCCGGGTCCCGTGGTAACCACGTTCGAATTCAAACCCGAAGCCGGCATCAAATACAGCCGCATGACGACGCTGACCGAGGACCTGTGCCTGGGCCTCCAGGCGGAGTCGATCCTGATCGAGCGAATTCCAGGCAAGCCGACGGTCGGCATCGAAGTGCCGAACACGAAGCGCGAAGTGATCAGTTTACGCCAGGTCCTGGAGTCGGATGAATTTCAGAATTCGCCGTCGCATCTGACCATCTCGCTGGGCAAAGACATCAATGGCCGCATCAGGATCGCCGCGCTCGAATCGATGCCCCACTTGCTGATTGCAGGCTCGACCGGATCGGGCAAGAGCGTCATGATCAACTCGATGATCATGTCGATCCTCTATAAGTCGACGCCGGACGAAGTGCGGCTGATCATGGTGGATCCGAAGCGGCTCGAACTGGGGCTGTACGAAGGGATTCCGCATCTATTGACGCCGGTGATCACCGATCCGAAGAAGGCGACCAACGCGCTGCGCAACGCCGTGCTCGAAATGGAGCGGCGGCTGCGGCTTCTGGCCGAGCAGGGAGTGCGCAACGTCGAGCAGTTCAACAAGAAGATTCACAGGCTGCAGC
>JBOGMR010000567.1:0-5345 GCA_050746825.1 Bryobacteraceae bacterium
CCGACACCCGCCGCCGAACGATCCTGGCGCTCGTTCTCGCCGCGGCGCTCGGCGGCCTGCTGATCTCCGGCTTCGAGCACTTCCGCGAGCCGCTCCGCGAGTGGCTCGCGTCCGACCCTGCGGAAACAGCGCACCGGGCCAGGCTTGCATTGGCTGTTTCCGTTCTCATCCTGTCCGCGCCGGTGATCGCCCTCGCGATCTATTTCTGGCGGTTCGGAGCAAAGGTGCTGCGGGCGCAGCAGTTCCCGCCGCCCGGATTTCGCGTCATTCGCGACACCCTCATCATTCGCGGACCGGCGGCAGTGACACGTGGACACGCCATCCAGATTCTCGCAGTGTGCCTGGGTGTGGCCGCCGGCGTCCTGTGCCTCTTCATCTGGTGGTTCGCCCGAACCATTGGCCAAGGGACAAGCTGATGAAAGCTGACCCTACAAAATTCCCTCCTGTCCGAGAAGGGGTGGTGGGAGCCAAACCAAGCTTTGCCACTCTGGCTCGACAGATCAAGCAGTGGGGCGAGGATCTCGGCTTCCAGCAAGTCGGCATTGCCGACTCCGAGCTCGGCGAGGCGGAAGCGCGCCTGCTCGACTGGCTCGGCAAGGGCTTTCACGGCGAGATGGATTACATGGCACGCCACGGGACGAAGCGGACGCGCCCCGCCGATCTCGTGCCGGGCACGCTGCGCGTGATCGCCGCGCGCATGAACTGCAATCCGCCGGCGCGCGCGGCCGAGGAGGTGATGGCGGACGGCACGAAGGCGTTCATCGCGCGCTACACCCTGGGGCGCGACTATCACAAGATCATGCGCGGCAGGCTCCAGAAGCTCGCCGACCGCATTCAAAAGGCGGTGGGGTCCTTCCGCTACCGCGTCTTTACCGACAGCGCGCCGGTGATGGAAGTGGAGCTTGCACAGAAAGCAGGGCTGGGCTGGCGCGGCAAGCATACGCTTTTACTCAACCGCGAGGCGGGTTCGTTCTTCGTGCTTGGCGAAATCTATACCGACTTGCCGTTGCCCACCGACAGCGTCCCGGAAAACCATTGCGGCAGCTGCCAGAAGTGCATGGATGTTTGCCCCACGGGTGCGATCGTCGGGCCGTACCAGCTCGACGTGCGCCGCTGCATCGCCTATCTCACGGTCGAGCTGAAGGGGAGCATTCCGGAGGAACTGCGCCCGCTGATCGGCAATCGGGTCTATGGCTGCGACGACTGCCAGCTCGTATGCCCCTGGAACAAGTTCGCGTCACTGAGCGGCGAGCCGGACTTCGCCGTCAGGAACGGCCTCGACGACGTGACGCTGATCGAGCTATTCGGTTGGAGCGAGGAGGAATTCCACGAGCGCCTTGCAGGCAGCGCGATCCACCGGATCGGCTACGAGCGGTGGTTGCGGAATCTGGCGGTGGGGCTGGGAAACGCGCCGAAGTCGGTGGCGGTAGTGAATGCGCTCAAGGCAAGGGCGAATTATTCGTCGCAGTTGGTGAGGGAGCATGTGGGGTGGGCGCTTGCCCGACACGCCGACCGCTCGAAGGATGAGGGACGAAGGCCGAAGGCGGAAGGATGAGGGGCTGATTACGAAATGCCAGGAGATCATCGTGATTAATGAAGCCGAGTTTCGTGTAATTTTGGCGTCGTCGGTTGC
Organism: Bryobacteraceae bacterium; assembly: GCA_050746825.1. GTDB lineage: Bacteria > Acidobacteriota > Terriglobia > Bryobacterales > Bryobacteraceae > JBOGMR01. The sequence goes on from JBOGMR010000567.1 coordinate 1,634, forward strand.
GGCGGGCATTGTCGGTATCATCGTTACGGTGCTTTCGGAAGCGTCATTGCCGTTTGATCTGCAGCGCTATGTATCTCGTCAAGCTGCTGGGCCAATTTCGGGGAGAGATCTGATTGCCCTGGTTATCTGGGCACCTGCAATGGTCATTTCGCTGATCGCGGCCATCGGGATGTTTTTCTACTGGCGTCCCGCCAGGGTTCTTGCGCTTATCGGAACGTTGCTGGCATTAGCGGCGCTCCCGTTCTCGGAACCATTTGTAGCGACAGGGCTCGCCACTCTGTTCAATGAGGGCTCGTCGATTTTGTGGGGTATGGTTCTTGCCGTAGCCTACTGGTCGCCACTCGCGCAGCGCTTTGCGCGGAGTGGTTAGAATAAACGTGGTCTGTCCCGGATCCCGCTATTTCTTGTTCTGGGGGTGATTTGAAGAACAACTTCTTGCTGGTCGATTTCGAGAATGTTCAACCCAAGAATGTGGGTGGCTTGAATGGACGTCCGTTCAAGATCAAGGTTTTTGTGGGAGCCAATCAAGCCAAGATCCCGTTCGAGACGGCTCGTGCCCTCCAGGCGTTCGGGCCAGGTGCCGAGTACGTTCAAATTGACGGTAATGGAAAGAACGCGCTCGATTTCCACATCGCCTACTACATCGGGCGGCTGGCCGCTGAGAATCCCAACGCCTCGTTTTACGTGATAACCAAAGATAAAGGCTTTGATCCCCTGATCAAGCACCTTAAGGCGCGGGGGGTCTCTTGCCAGCGATCAAGTTCAATTGGCGATGTCCTTGAGGTCAAGATATCCGGATCCAAATCGATTCCCGATACGGTCAGTAAGGGAAAGATGTCCGATTCCAAGTCGATCCCAGAAAAGGTCGATGCGGTCATGCAAAACCTGACGAAACGCAGATCGGGCCAGCCTCGAACGCTCAAGACTCTCCGAGGCACCATCAAGGCGCTCTTCAGGGATAAGCTTACCGATACGGATCTGGACGCCGTTATCGAGCAACTTACGAAGCGTGGGTTAGTCAAGGTGGCCGACGGGAAAGTGAGCTACGAACTCCCGCCAAGTTAGAAAGTAATCGGGCACAGGCTGAGATGTTGATACAGTTGCCCGGTTCGGACCAACGCAATGCATTGATCGCAGGAGAAGGAGAATCAAGATGACTCTATGCCCAGTGGCTTTGGCAGTCGGCTGTAAGAGTTGTGCGCTTTTCCCCGTCTGTCCTCTGAAGGGGGTCATCGGAGATTACAAGAAACCCGAGGAGTCGCAGTCGAAACAGCAATCCGGAGACAACAAGCAGAAATAAACGTGGTCGTGCAAATGGGGCCAGCTCAGACTGATCCTGGCGCTACTCATTGCTCTTAAAAGCAATTGCATGCTTCGGGAATGGAGACGCTTATGTCCATCGAACTCAATTACGTCCGTGCCGGCAAAATCAACTGGATCGCCAAGGGTTCCGACGTGGCCGTGCAAGAGCGCACGCTCGCGCCGGGCGAGGTCATTCCCTGGCACTGCCACACCATCATCACCGACACGACTTATTGCCTCGAAGGTACGGTTCAGATCGAAATGCTTGGCCCACCCGAGCGTGTCTTGCTTTCCCTAGGCCAGAGCCAGGTCGTCCAGACAAACCGTCCCCATCAAGTCACGCCCCACGGCGACCGCCCCTGCCGCTTCCTGCTTGTCCAGGGCGTGGGCAAATACGACCGGCACCCGGTGGACCCCAAGACATGGAAGGGGTAGCGGAAAGATCGAGTCAGTTCAGGCCCCATCCAGGTTACTGCATTACGTCGTCACCGAATAAACTCGAGAGGAGACCACCCGTGCTCGGAAACCTCAGGGTCAGGTTGAGCTAGTCCGAATTTCGTGGACACCAAAGGAGAAATCCCATGATCGTCCGCTGCGCTGCAGCCGTACTCCTCGTTGCCAGCCTGGGCGCGGTAGAGGCTCAGGACAAGTTGCCGCTGATAAAGGTCGTCGCGACGGGCGGGACCATTGCCAACACGCCTTCCGGGCGCCTCCACGCGGGCGAAGTCGCGGAGGCGATCCCGGCGCTGAAGAAGGTCGCGCGGCTGGAGGTGGAAGAGGTGATGCGCGTGGGAAGCAGCAGTATCACGCTCGAGAACTGGCTGACACTCGCCCGGCGCATCAACGAGATCCTGTCCACGGAACCCGAAGTGAAGGGCGTGGTCGTCACTCACGGCTCAAATACGGTAGAGGAGACCGGCTACTTCCTGAGCCTGACGGTCAAGAGTGACAAGCCGGTGGTGCTGACCGCGGCCCAGCGGCAGTTCAGGACCCTGAGCTCGGACAGCCCCAAGAATTTCCTTCAGGCGGTGCGGGTCGCTGCGAGCGATGAGGCGAGAGGCAAGGGAGCGCTGGTCGTCACCAACGACGTCATCAACTCCGCGCGCGACGTCACCAAGAACATCAGCTATCGCCTGGAGACCTACAGCAGCCGCGACCTCGGCGTGCTGGGCTATGTGGACGAGGACCGGGTCTCCTTCTACCACGCGCCGCTGAAGCAGCACACGATGGCCGCGCCGTTCGACGTCTCCCGACTGCAGAAGCTGCCGCGGGTTGACGTCATTTACACTTACGCGGACGCGGATGGCACCCTGATCGAGGCAGCGGTCGCGCAGGGCGGAGCGGAGGGCATCGTGATTGCCGGGTTTCCAACCGGCTCGGGCACTCCCGCGATGGATCAGGCGGTGAAGCGGGTGGCTGCCAAGGGCATCGCGGTGGTGATGACCAACCGCGGCGGCATCGGGCGGTCCACCGATACCGCGCAGAGGGCCGGCGAGGCCCGCCCTCTCATCTGGGGAGACAACCTCACGCCGCAGAAGGCGAGGATACTGCTGATGCTCGCGCTGACGACGACCCGGGACCCTGCGGAGCTGCAGCGGATTTTCGAGAAGTTCTGATCAGCCGATCCCGCGGTTCGCGCAGAGTAGCTGGTAAAACCCACGAGAACAAGGAGAACGTTGTGAGCTCGCACGACAAGACCCTCAAGTTGGTGACCAATCTCAAGCGCGATGCGATCGAGAAGCGGCTCGCCGAGGCGCGCAGCGCCGCGCAAAAGGCCGGCCTGTCCGAAGTCGCCACGTTGCTCGACGGCATCGAGGGCGCACCCAAGGCGCAGATCGAGCAGAAAGTGAGGGACGCGCTCAAGTCGCTTGCCGGCAAGTCCGGCCACTCGGGCATCACCGAGCTGCTCGAACTGGTGGAGATGAATCTCCCGAATCTCAAGTAGTCCGGCTTACGGCCACGACAGTATCCGATCGGAGTCGGACCGCGAGCCCCCTTGTCACTTAGATCATGATGCCATTCACTCGAGTGTTTGCGCGGGCCGTTCCGGCCGTTCTTGCCGCGACCTTGTCGGTTCCGGCGATGGCGCAGGGGATCCCGATTGGCATCGTGATCATGCACGGCAAGGGAGGCGCGCCGACCGGGTATGTCGCGAACCTCGCGCGGACGCTGGAGGGGAAAGGTTACCTCGTCGCAAACCTCGAAATGCCCTGGTCGGGCAAGCGGAATTACGATGTGAGCGTCGAGCGCGGTGAGCAGGAGGTCGAGACCGCGGTGGCGGACCTGCGCGCCAGGGGCGCAAAGAAAGTGTTTGTTGCCGGTCACAGCCAGGGAGGGGCATTTGCGCTCCACCTCGCAAGCAAGCCATTCGCTGATGGCATCATCGCCATCGCCCCGGGCGGCGATGTCG
>JBOGMR010000568.1:0-7411 GCA_050746825.1 Bryobacteraceae bacterium
CGTCTCCAGCGCGCGCCGCACCTGTTTGTCGGCGATTTCGGTCAACTCGCGCGTGCTGCGCTTCCCCGACATCACGAGCGTCAGGATGGGGTCGGAATCGGGATCGGTTTTCTGGACCACGGGCGGCAGCACGTTGGGCGGCAGGTTGCGCAAGGCGCCGCTCACTTTTTCCCGTACGTCTTCGGCGGCCTCACCGATGTCGCGCTCCAGCACGAACGTCACATGAACGTTGGCCTGGCCCTCGCTCACCATCGCTCGCATTTCGTCGATTCCGCTCACCGACGCGATCGCTTCCTCGAGCGGCATCACCACCTGCGAAGTGACCTCTTCGGGCGTCGCACCGGGCAGGCGGACGCGGACGTTCACGGTGGCCGGATCGCTGCGGGGGAACAGATCCACGCCCAGCTTGGTGAATGAGGAAATCCCCAATACCACCAGGAACAGGATCAGCATGAATGCGAATACGGGGCGCTGAACGCAAATCTCGGAGAGCTTCAAAGGACGGACTCCTCGCCTGGATTACACGACGATTGTAGCAACTCGAGGGTTACTGCGAGGCGGGCCCGGGGCTTTAGAAATGGGAAGGCCGGAGACCCGCTCCAGGGATCAGCGACGGCGGCGAACGCTTAGGGCCAACAGCCCCCCGGCGAGGAGCAGCCACGCTCCAGGCTCTGGAACGGCCTGCGAGATCACAATGTCGAAGCTCGAACCGAGCGTGAACGTCTGGCCCGTTGCGAGCGAGTTGAGCTGGACGAAACCGTTGAAGCCGAATCCAGGGCCCGCCGTGGACGTCGAGTCCACAAACGGACCGAACGAAAATACTCCCGGGTTGACGTTGAAGTTCTGAAACACGTTCGCGTCCGGACCATTCGAGAAAACATCAATGTTGTAGCTTCCGGTGGCCTGAGCCGTTCCATCCACGTTTCCGTCGAACGTCACCAGAATGTCGAGAGGCGTGCCGATGCTGACTCCGAGCCCACTACCGAAGAAGCCCAGGGACAGAGATCCGCAAGGAGCTGCACCGGCGACGCAAGTAATTGTGAGATTTGTAAGATGAATCGTTGCAGGCTGCGTTGTCGGTCCGGCGGCGCCTCCGCAGAAGCCGTCGCCGCACAACTCTCCGCTAATCTGATACCCGCTCGCCAAACCGCTGAAAGTGACGTCCGGGGTGCCCGCGCCGTTCACCGTCAACCCCGCCGGGCTATTGATACCCATCGACGTGAAAGAAAGCGGCAGAGCCGCCGGGCACAAGAGAATGAATAAAACAGTAACGCCGATAAATGTTCGCAAGCCGATCCTCCTCAGAGGACTATGGCATTCCCGCGGCTTCAATGTCAATACAGTGTCAATACCTCGATCGGAAAGACCAACTGTCTGCCTCACCATCTTTGAATCCGCTATCGTAGTCTTATGACTGCGCCGCCTCCGAAGATTCAACTGATGCACTCGGCCGATTATCGCGAGGGCTACGCCAACAGCGTGCAGATCCGCGTCAATCTGTGGGATTTCTTCCTGCTCTTCGGAGTGGTGAATCAAACGGCGCCTGATCAGGTCGCCATCAATAATTTCCAGGGCGTGTACGTGAGCCCGCAGCAAGCCAAGGCGTTGCTCAACGTCCTTCAACAGAACGTCACGCAATACGAGGCCACGTTCGGCGAGATCCGCCTGGAACCGCACGCGGCCGGAGGCAGCAGCGTCCAGTAGCTATCGCGAATGCCTCTCCGCAAGAAGCGGCGACCGGAACGCCTGCGCGCCTCGACCGCTTTTCTATTGGCGCTTGCGTTCGCTGCACTGGTGTTCCTTCCGCACGTCCCTCTGCTGACGCTGCCGTTCTATTGGGATGAGGCGGGCATGTTCGTACCCGCGGCGCTGGACCTGTATCAGTTCGGCCAATGGGTTCCGCACTCGGCGGTTCCCGGTGCGCACCCGCCCGGTGTCCCGGCGTACCTGGCTGCGGGCTGGCGCATCACCGGCTACTCAATCCCGGCGACGCGCGTGCTGATGTTGGCGCTCGCCTCCGCTGGACTGTTCATCGTCTTCCTGCTCGCCATCGAACTCTGCCGCGGCATCGAGGGCGTGCCCGCGTTCTCGGCCGTGTTGCTGCTAGGCGCGTCCCCGCTCTTCTTCGCGCAATCCATGCTCGCGCAGCTCGACATGCCCGCCATGGTCTTCACTTGTCTGGCGCTGCTGCTGTACCTCAAGGACCGGATGTTCTGGTCGGGTGTGGCCTGTCTTGCCCTGGTAATGGCGAAGGAAACAGGCGTGATTCTGCCGATTCTGCTGGGCGGAGCGCTCGTGGCCGAACGACGGTTCCGCCAAGGCGCATACTTCGCGCTGGCTCCCGTTGCGCTAGCGGCGTGGATGCTTTTCCTCGGACGATCGACAGGCCACGTCCTCGGGAGCTCGGAGTTTTCGAGTTTCAATTTCGATTACCTGCTTCATCCCGTCCGAGCCGCCACGGCCTTCGGGAAACGGCTCTACTATCTGTTCGGCGCGGACTTTCACTGGATCGGCGCTGTCGGTCTCATCGCCGCAGCGCGCCGTGGCAATTGGCGCGAGAAGCCACGGGTGAAGCTGATTGCCATGTTCGCCGGAACGCACATCGTGCTGATGAGCCTGCTGGGCGGCGCAATGCTCGAACGCTATCTTCTGCCCGTCCTGCCGTTGGTCTACATCGGCATGGTGGCCGGTTTGTCCTCATTCCCGAAGCCCTGGGCGGGCATTGCGCAGTTCGCGATGATCGTCGCGATGGTGGCCGGCAACTTCTGGAATCCTCCGTACCCATTTCCGTACGAGAACAACCTCGCCTTTACGGACTTCGTCGACCTGCATGCAACGGCGGCTGAGTTTGTGGAACAGCGCTACCCAATGGCGGCCGTTGCGACGGCCTGGCCGCTTTCGGCCGCACTGCAGCGGCCCGAGCTCGGATACGTTCATCAGCGGCTGGCGGTGCGCAAGCTGCAGGACTTCGGCCGCGACCTGGTGTTGGCTCTCGATCCGTCCAGCATCGACATCTTCATCCTCTATTCCCGCGATTGGGAGCCGTCGTACAGCTTCATGCGGATCGAGCCGGTGAGGAGGTTCTGGTCGCGGTTTTTTGGATACCGCGTTTCGGTGGGGCGCGCGGAGATTGAGACGCATTTCGGATTGAAGCCGGTGGGGAGTTGGGCGCGGCGCGGACAGTGGATTGAGGTGTACGCGCGGCGGTGAGCTGGGTGGCCCACTACAACTTGTTCAACAGTTGCTGGGCGGCGATCAGGAGCGGGTCCCAGACCGATGCGAACGGGGGCGCGTAGGCGAGATCCAGTTGCGCGAAGTCGACGACGTTCATGCGAGAGTGCAACGCTGTCGCCACGACGTTAATGCGTCCGGCGACGTCCTGCTCGCCGATCACGGTTGCGCCGAGGAGGCGCCCGGTGGAGCTCTCCGCGACGATCTCGACGGTCGTCGGGCGGCCTCGGAAGTAGCGCGCTTTCGACGGCGCCTCGATGCGCGCCGAGACCGCGGACAAGCCCTCGCGCCGGGCTTGATCCACCGAAAGTCCCGTCATGCCGATTCCAACGCCGAACACGCTCAGGATCGACGTCCCCACAATGCCAGGAAAGCGCTCGCGCGCGCCGGCGGCGGTGGCGCCGGCAACTCGTCCCATTTTGTTGGCCGTGGTCCCGAGCGGGATGTAGACCGCGCGGCCGCTCACCAGGTGGTGCGTCTCGCAGCAATCGCCCGCAGCGAATACTCCTGGAAGATTCGTCGAGCAGCGATCGTCGACGCGGATCGCTCCCGTGCGTCCCAGCTCGACGCCCGCTTCGGCGGCCAGTTCAGTATTCGGACGCTGCCCTGTCGCGAGCACCACCACATCGCCCGGTGCATCCTGGATAGAGTGGATGCGCGCGCCGCAACACAGTTCGACACCGAAGCGCTCGAGGTGGCGCGTCAGGAATTTCGTTAACTCCGGATCGCCGCGGTCGAGCGCTTCGGCGCCGGCGTGAAACATCGTCACGCGCAGGCCGCGCCGGCGCAGCGCGTCGGCCGCTTCGAGTCCGATGTATCCCGCGCCGATCACCGCTGCGGTCGCCGGCCTCTTCTGCTCGATGAACGCCACCAGCCGCTGCGCGTCGTCGAGTGTGTGGAGCGTGAACACGTGCGGCTCGCCCGCGCCTTCGACATCCCGAAGCGGCCGAGCGCCCGTGGCGATCAGGAGCTTGTCATAGTGGACGCGCTCGCCTCCGGCCAGCACCACCTCGCGGCGCGCATGCGCGATCGATGCCACCGGCGCGCCGGTGCGCACGGTGATGCGCCGCTCGCGCTCGAAGTATTCCGGCGTGTAGACGATCAGGTCCTCGGCGCGCCGGACACGTCCTTCGACGAAATACGGCAGACCGCAGGCGCCGTATGAAACGACCGGGCCTTTTTCGAGCACGACGATTTCAAGCGAGGCATCGAGCCGCCTGGCTCGGGCGGCGCCGCTCAGGCCCGCAGCCACACCACCGATGACGACCAGCCGCATCAGCTCTTCTTCTGCTGTGCCTTGACGAAATTGAGGATGTCGAACGTTTTGATTTCGCGGCCCGGGAAGAAGCTGTTTACCGCTGCCTGCTCATCGTCGAAGATTTCGAAGATGGTGGCCAGCTTCGTCATCACCAGCAGCTCCACCGTGCGCTTGCTCAGGTTGAGGAGCTTGGCGGCGCCGCCCGCCTTGCGCACCGCCGTCGAGCAAACCACGATCGCTCCCAGCCCGGTGCTGTCGATGTACTCGACTTCGAGGAGATTCAGAATGAGGTTCGGCGTCCCCGAAGTGGCCATCCGGTGGATTGTCTCGCGGAACAGCGTGGCCTCTTCACCTGTTGTGATGCGACCGTTCAAATCGAGGATCGCTATCCCTTCGCGCTCGCGCTGCTTGATTTCGAGGCCCATCTCCGGCTCAGATCGTCATCTTGTAGCCGATCACGGCCTCGACGTCTTCGATCGGAACCATCTCGATCGCGTCCCACGGGCAGCCGTCCAGGAACGCGCCGTCCGGACCCTTGCTGGTGCACTTCTTGCAACCGATGCACAGCACCGGGTCGACATCGATCCGGCCGAATGGCGGATGGTCCTCGTCGGGCACCCAGTACATGCAATCGGCGACGGGACAATACGGCACGCACGCCGGCGACCCCGCGCATCCGGTGCAGCACTCCGTGATGACGGCGAGCTCCTTCGGCTTCTTTTTCCGCGGAGTAGCGATGCCTTCGCTCTTTGGTTCTCTCTTGTCGACAGCAACAGCCGCCATGCGGAGATTATCCCATACGGTGAGGAGCAGAGGCAAAAAGCGCGGCCTGCTGCGTGACGAGAGTGGTTGGCCCGATGCGGTTGTTTTCTGCGCTTAACGGGTAGAAGTCAGACTCAAACGGCGGGCTCGCGGGCCGCCTCAAGGAGAACGTTCATCATGTCGAACAGATTGAGAACTGCGTGCCGGTTGGTTTTTCCGCTGGTGTCAGCAGCGATGCTTGTCGTGCCGGCGCTGGCGCAGACAGGAAACATCAGAAGCATCGTTCGTTATCGCGTCAAGCCCGATCGCGCGGCAGACTTTCAGAGCGCGGCGAAGGAGTTCACCGGCGTTCTGAAGAGCGCCAACTACGACAAGGGAGGCACGTGGTGGGTAGCGCTGACCGGCCCGGCCGAGTATGTGCTGGTCCGCCATCACGCCAAGTGGGCGGAATTGGATGTGACGAGGGATCCGAAACTGAAGGAGTACGGCGCAGACCTGACGCGCATCAGCGCTCGTATGCAGCAGTGTACGGAAAGCGTCGAGCGCATCGTCGACGAAGTGCAGCCCGATTTGAGCTTGCCGCGTTCGACTGAAGTTCCCAAGATGGTGCGAACCTTGCTCACCAGAGTTCGGCCGGACAAGGTGGATGAGTACATGGCGCTGATCAAGAGCGAAGTGCTGCCCGCGATGAAGAAGTCGGGAGCGAAGAACTACGTCGTCGCCCAAACGCGTTATGGAGCGGCGGGCGCGGAGTTCAGTTCGTCGACGGGCATCAATAGCTGGTCGGATCTGGACGGCGCGTCTCCGCTTGTACAGGCGATGGGTGAGGCGCGCTACCAGCAGTTCCTCGCTAAACTGAGGCCGCTGGTTCGGGAGACGGAGCGCAACGTGTACCGTCACCTGCCAGAGCTGAGCTACCTGCCGGTTGCGGCAACGACGACGAGCAGCGGCAGAAGGTAAGACAAGCCGCTCCCTCGCGGTCGCGGTTCTGTATGAAGCATTCGCACGAACGACCGTCAGGGAGCGGCGGTCAGCACCTTGGCAGACAATAGGTCAGGAGGAATCCTGTGAAGATTCCATCGATCCTGCTGCTGACCGCGATGGCCTGGCTGGCCGCGCCCGCCCCGGCCGCTGCGCAGAACGACGCGCCGTCGATTCGCGATCCGTTCATCGGCGTCTGGAAGCTGGTTAGCTATGAACGCAAGTACTCCGACGGCAGAGTCGCGTATCCGTACGGAAAGAACGCGACCGGGCGGATCACTTACGATCGGGCCGGCCGGATGTCGGCGCAGTTGATGAATCCCGACCGTCCGAAGTCGTCGCTGAGCACGCAGGGAATTCGCGGGGCAAGTGCGGAAGATCTGCGCAGCGTCATGACCGGCTTCATCGCATACTACGGAACCTTTGATGTCGACGGAGCGAACAAGACGGTCATTCATCACGTGCAGTCGTGCCTGCTGCCGGGTTGGGTGGGAACCGATCTGAAGCGGGGATACGCGTTTTCGGGGAAGCGTCTGACGTTGACGGTGGCGAACGCGGATGGCGCGGGCGTGTTGGTCTGGGAACGCGAGCCGGAGTAGCGGTTACTTCTCCTGCTTCTCGATCTCCTGCAGAACCATTTCGTTTGTCGGCCGGATTGTGTAATTCACCTCGGTGAATTTCCAGCGCACGACGCCTTGCTTGTCGAGGACGTAGGTGGTTGGGTGCGGCAGGAATCGGCCGTTCTTTGCGGCGGCTTCGTTGAGCAGGCCGTAGCGGTCGATCACTTTATGGTCGGCGTCACTGAAGAGCGTGATGGCGAAATCCTGGTTAGTCTTGCCTGTGACTTTCGGGATCACGTCGCGGATTTTGTCCTTCGTGTCCGGGCTCACGGCGAGGATGACGGTGCTCGCCTTGCGGTCCCGCGGCAACAAGCGATGCAGCTCGACGAGCTGCGCAGTGCAGTACGGTCACCACTGGCCCCGGTAAAAAACCAGCACAACGTTTTTGCCGCGAAACTGCGAGAGGCTTTCGGATTTGCCGTCGGCGTTGGCGAGGGTGAAGTCCGGAGCGGGCTGGCCGACCTGGATGCGGTTCAAGTCGTGGGGGGAGAGTTGGGCGAAGGCGAGGCCTAAGCAGCCAAGCGCCGAGACGAGTCTCGGCGCGGCAGGCACGAGTGCC
>JBOGMR010000569.1:0-6012 GCA_050746825.1 Bryobacteraceae bacterium
GTCCCGAGATGCTGTTCAATTACGAGACGGACAATCTCGTCACGGGCCGCACAAACAATCCGTGGGACCTGGAGCGCACGCCGGGCGGATCGAGCGGCGGCGAATCGGCTGCGATCGCGGCGCTATGCTCGGCGGGTGGAATCGGCAGCGACGGAGGCGGATCGATCCGAATCCCGGCGCACTGCTGCGGCATCGCGGGGTTGAAGCCCACGCCGGGCCGCGTATCCGCCGCGGGCCATTTTCCCCAGATCGGGCATCCGGGAGGACTGCTGGGCGTGGCCGGTCCGATGGCGCGCACGGCGAAGGATGTGCGACTGCTGTTTGCGGCGCTGGCCGGATACGACAGCCAGGACCCGTTTTCGGCGCCGGTGCCTCTGCGCGTGCCCGAAACGAGCGGCCTGCGCGTGGGAATGATGGAACAGTTCTACGGCGTTCCGGTGCAGCGGGCCGTTCGCGACGCGTTACACAAGGCGGCAAAGGCGCTGGCAGAGACGGGCATCGCCGTGGAAGCTTTCGAGCCGGATGGACTCGAGCGCGCACCAAATGTATGGTGGTTCTTTTTCGGCCGTGTTCCGTCCGAAACATTGAAGCGGATGATTGCAGGCCAACAGTCCCGCGTGCACTGGACGCTCACGGAGTTTCTGGAGAAGGCTCTTTCAGAGGGTCCGCCGGCTTTCGACGACGTGCTCACCAATCTCGCCGCGCGCGATCGCATGCGCGCCGCGCTGCTCCGGCAGATGGAGGATGTGCGCGTGCTGTTGCTGCCCGCTTGCGGCGTGCCTGCGTGGCGGCATCGCGAAAGGAAGTGGGAGACGCCGGGAAAGGCGATCAGCCAGTTTGAGGCGATGATGCCTGTGACGATCTTCAATCTGCTGGGGCTGCCGGCCGCCGTGATTCCGTTTGGCTTCACGGACGACGGAATTCCTGTGGGAATCCAACTGGTGGGCCGGCCGTACGAGGAGGAGTGGGTGCTCGAGGTGGCGGTGCGGCTGGAGGAGGCGCGGGGTCCGTTTCCCAGTCCTCCGATGGTTGCCGCCGGGTTGTAACGAATGCGCAGGCCAAACGGCCTGCCCCGCCAGATCAGTTTCTTACGCGAGCAACAACTGCGGCGACGGTCTCACGGGGCGCAACACATTGCAATGCACAGGCCCCGGGATTCCGTGAGGTGTGTGCGGGCCGAACGAATAACCGCGGCCGAAACGAGGATTTCTCGGGGCATGCTCAGGCCTGCCCCATTTTTCTTTTTGCGGCGAATTCATCACAATGTAACTAGTCTGTTATGCGCGGCAGTCAGACTCAAGGCTTACCCGTGGACATACCCATGGAGGCTCACATTCGAGCTTCGGCGGCGGCTTTGCTCGCGAAGCTGGCGTACCAGGTCGCGTTGACCTCGAAGCGGGCGGACCCCGACACCGTCCATGACCTGCGCGTCGCGATCCGGCGTTTCAGCTACTGCCTGCGCGAGTGTTCCCTTTTCTTTGCCGGCAAGGACGTGCGCAAGGTGCGGCGCCGGCTGCGGAGCCTGCTGGAACTCTCGGCCGCGGTAAGGGACCGCGACATCGCCCTGGACCTGATCAAGAAGTCTGAGTTGAAGTCGACGACGCAACTCACTACGGCCCTGCGGAAGCAACGTGAAGAGGCCCAAGAAAACTTGAAGCGTCGCGTGCGGCGTTGGAGCGAGCGGAACTTTTCGAAGAAGTGGCAGACGAGGCTGGGTCTGTAATGGCGAAGAAGGGCCGCTGGGATAAAGACAAAAGCGCGACGGAAAACGCTCGGGCCGCGCTGCCGAAACTGGTCGCGAATTATTTCGACGCGGGCCGCAAGCTGGTGGTGGATTCGTCCGCGGAGGGCGATACCGTGCATCGATTTCGCCTTGCGGGGAAGCGGCTGCGTTATACGCTAGAGCTCTTTCAGCCATTCTACGGATCCGGGCTGAATCCCTACCTGGATTCGATGCGCAAGGTACAGAACATCCTGGGCGATGCCAATGATTACGAGACGGCGCGCCGGCTGGTGGCGAAGGAAACGCCGGCGAGGTCGCGGTTGGGCAAGGAACTGCGCGAGGTCCTGGACAAGCGCCTGAAGCGTTTGATGAAGAAGTTTCGACTGTTCTGGAAGACGGAGATGGATCGGGCGGGAAACAGGCGGCACTGGATGAGGTTTTTGCGAGAGCCGGTGCAAGCGCCGGGCAAGGATGTTAAGACGGCGCCCCCTCCCGGTCGCGGTTCTGCGTGAGGTCGTGCGGAGACGCAAACGGAGACCGGCGAAGTGGCGCAGCCGATCGAGCTGTTTGAGGTCAGCGGTGAGGGACCTCCACGCGGCGGCTCATCCGGAACGGCCTTCGCAGCCAGCATGCGGATCGAGTTGCTTCCGATGTCGACGGCGGCATACCGCATCAAAGTTATAATAGTATCGCGGTCAGATGGCTCGACCTACAGCTTTATTTCAACCAAATCGCTATCCGGGAAAACTGATCATTGTCGAAGGCATTGATGGATCGGGGAAGTCTACACAGCTTACCCTGCTCAGTCACTGGCTCCGCTCACTTTGTTATGCGGTCTCTTTCAGCGAGTGGAATTCGTCGCCGCTGGTGAAGCAGACGACTCGCCGCGGCAAGAGAAAAGAGATGTTCACGCCGACGACGTTCAGTCTGATCCACGCGACGGACTTCGCAGACCGGACCGAAAGTTACATCGTTCCACTGCTCAAGGCCGGTTCAATCGTCTGTGCGGATCGTTACGCTTTCACAGCGTTCGCAAGAGACGTGGCTCGGGGCGTGAGTCAGAGTTGGGTCCGGAATTTGTACCAGTTCGCCGTGAAGCCCGACATCGCCTTTTACTTTCGCGTGCCGCTCGAAGTAGCGATTCAGCGGATTCTCGGAGGACGCGACGCGATCAAGTATTACGAGGCGGGTATGGATCTCGGCCTGAATCGCGACGTGGTCGAGAGCTTCCGGCTGTTCCAGGGGCGCATCCTGCAAGAGTACGACAGCATGGCGGAGGAGATGGGTTTCGAGGTGATCGACGCGACCCTGTCGATCGAAAGACAGCAGGGCCTCATGCGCGAGATTCTGATGAGGAAGATTGGGGACAGCCTCAGCAAGAATGTTCTGCGAATTGAGATGGGAGTGGACAATGGCATCCCGAGAGCCGCTGCAGTTCTACGGTGACCCGCTGCCCGGAATCGATCCGGCGGAACTGCACGGAAGGTTGATCGTGGTGGAAGGGCCTGACGCGGTCGGACGCACCACGCAGGTTACGCAACTCCGGCAGTGGCTCGAGCAGTGCGGACACGCCGTGCTCGACACGGGTATGGCGCGGTCGGCTCTGGCGGGAAAAGGAATCAAGGAAGCGAAGAGCGGGAACACGCTGGGACCGATCACCATGACGCTGTTCTACGCCACGGATTTCGCGGATCGGCTGGAGAACGAGATCATTCCGGCGCTGCGCGCGGGTTTTGTAGTCCTGACGGATCGTTACATCTTCTCGATCATGGCGCGGGCTATTGCACGGGGCGAGGATCGCCGGTGGATCGAGCGCACATCGGGGTTCGCTTTGGTTCCGCATGCGGTTTACTATCTGCGAACGGATGTAGAGAACCTGGTCTCGCGCGTGGTGCGCGGCCGCGGCGCTTTCGACTATTGGGAGAGCGGCATGGACATGCGCTTCGGCCCCGACATGCACGACAGTTTTGTTCGCTACCAGCGCCGGCTCATTCGCGCGCTGGACAGCATGGTGGATAAATACGATTTCACCGTCGTCGACGCCGGCAAACCGGCGGAAGAAATCTTTGGCGAACTGCAGCAGCACATCACCCGGCTAGGGCTGCACAGGGTAAGCCCGCCGCCGGCGGCGCTGGTGCGCCGGCCGCCTGGCAGGCTGCGCCGGCGGGCGTGATGCGAGTCTATATCCTTCGCCACGGCGTCGCGGACGAGCCGCGGCCCGGATTGCCCGATAAGGACCGCCAGTTGACCAAAGAGGGACGCAAGGGGCTGGAGCGCGTTCTGAAATCGGCGTGCGATGCCGGCGTGAGGCCGGCCCTGGTACTGTCGAGCCCGCTTGCGCGAGCCATTCAAACCGCGGAGATGGCAATCGAGTTATTGGGTTGCGAAAAGCCCATGGTGAAGACCAAGGCGCTCGCGCCGGGGTCGAATCCAGCCGGCATCTGGGTGGAGATTCGCAGCCATAAGGACGAGTCTGCCATTCTGCTTGCCGGTCACGAGCCGCTCCTGAGTGCAACGGCGGGCTTTCTGCTCGGGACGCCTGCTTTGCAGATCGATCTGAAGAAAGGCGCGCTGATTCGGATCGATCTGCACTCGGAGCCGCCGCAGCCGCGCGGCGTGCTGGTTTGGCTGATCACGCCGAAATTGGCCTGCGCGTAAAGCTCTCCTATTGCATTCCCATATGAATGGCGCCGGACTGGTGTTCAAGCCGCGATTGGAGCGGCCCGGTTCCTGGCGCCGGGCGAGGAACGCTGATGCGACGTGTGCACGTGTTTCTCGTGCGGCTGGGGCGTACGCGATGGAGCGGCGGCGCGGGGAGTCCGGAATCCGCATTGCGCCGGTTCCGCAGCCTGCGGCTGTGCCGGGGATACCCGATGAGCGAATTGCGGCGCCAGTGAGGCGAAACTACCGCTTCTGGATGCAGTACACGTGGTCCGACGTGCGGATGAAGATCTGATTGTCCACCGCAACGGGGCTCGCCAGCGTAAAGCTGTCGAGCTTGTTCACGCCAAGAATCTCGAACGCCGCTCCGGCCTTCACCACTGTCGTGGCACCGTCTTCGCTGGTCGCGTAGATCTTCCCGTCGGCAAGCAGCGGCGACGAGCTGTAGGTCCCGTTCTCGATGCGTTGGCCCTGGTAGACGACTTTGCCCGTATCGGGTTCGAGGCAGTTCATGACGCCGCTGTCGCCGACGACGTAGATGTACTTCCCGTCCGTAGTCGGAGTCGGCACGTCCGCACCCAAGCCGTTGGTCCAGAGCTCGACCTTTCCGGTGAGGTTGCCGGAACCCTTCGGTACGAAGCCGATGAAGGGGCGACCGCGCGTGCTCGGCGTGAACACCTTGTCTCCGATCACCAGTGACGATGCGATGGTGCGGTTCGCGGGATTGTTGGTCGGGTTAAAGCCGCCGAGGCGCCACAGTTCTTTGCCGGTGTCGAGGTCGTGACCCGTGACGTAATCGGCTCCCGAGATGACGAGCTGCCGCTTGCCGGCGACCGGGACGACCTGCGGTGTCGCATAATTATCGGGCGATTCGCGAATCGCATCCGTCGGGCGCTCGACCTTCCAGATTGTCTTTCCGGTGTTCTTGTCGACCGCGAATACGTAGGACGGATCGTCGGTCAGCATTCCGTGGAGAACCTCCACGTACAGGCGGCCGCCATGCAGAAGAGGCGTCGAAGCGTATCCGTGATTCAGGCCGAACTTGCCGTAGTCCGCTTGCACGTCCCTCTTCCAGACCTCTTTGCCGTCCATCGTGAAGCAACTGAGCTTTCCGTTGCCCGTCATGATCCAGATCATCTTGCCGTCGGTAATCGGCGAGGGCGAAGCGGAATTCTGCTTGCGGTGCAAGCGGTTTCCACTATCGATCTGGCGCTGCCAGCGAATGGCGCCGTCTTTCCGATTCAGCGCGAGGAGGAAGATCTTGTCCGGCGCCGATGCGGTGTCGCCACGGCGATTCGGACTGCGAAGGTTGGGCGAGCCCTCTTCGGCCGACGTGACCAGGACGGTGTTCTCCCAGATGATCGGCGTTGCGGCGCTCCAGCTTGGGAGCTTCGTGCGCCACACCACATTTTCGGTCTGGCTCCACGTGACCGGCAGATTGCGCGCTTTGGGAGCGGTCCCGTTGGATTCGGGGCCGCGCCATTGCGGCCAGTTGCCTTGGAGTAAGCCCGCCAGTCCAAGTAGGGAACAGAAAAAAGCGATACGGTACGTCTGGCGGCTCTTTCGATATGTCATCCACTCACCTCGCCCACGTGCTAAAGAAAAACCAGAATACCGCGGTTCAGGGT
>JBOGMR010000570.1:0-4756 GCA_050746825.1 Bryobacteraceae bacterium
GTACCAACGGTATACTGGCCCTCGTCCCTTCAAACTCTGATGCTCCAAGCTGACGTCGTCGACGGTTTTATCGAGAGCCGCTTGCCGGCATGGCACGGCCTGTTGCAGGCGCTCGTCCGTGAAAGGAGCGTCTTCGAACACGAGCACGGCGTGCTCGAGGTCCTGGTGCGACACATCACGGGTCTTGGACTCGAGCCCATTCGTGTGTTTCACATGCCGGAGGTTCTCGCGCGCCTTCCTGAAGCGCAGGGGCCAATTAGCCACGTCCCAGGGCGACACAGCCTTGTGGTCCATCTTCCCGGACGCGGCGGAGGGCGGCGATTGGGCTTGAGCGCTCACGTTGACATCGTGCCGGAAGGTAACCCGACGGCCTGGAGCTATCCCCCATTTGGTGCGTCGATCGATGCAGAGCAACGGCTGTATGGCCGCGGTTCGATGGACGGGAAGGCGGGTGCTGCGATTGTGCTCGCCGTTCTCGAAACCCTGTTGGAGATGCGATTCAGGTTGGACGGCGATCTGCTCTGCTACTTCGTCATCGAAGACGAGACGACGGGCAATGGATCTCTGCTCTGCCTGGACAACGGATACTTGCCAGATGCCGCTGTCATCATCGACGGCACTCGCGGGGACCGTGCAATCGATCGCCATGCCGGTCAGATACAGTTCGCCCTGTATGTGCAGGGAAAGGCTGCGTCGGTCTGTGTGTCTCACCTCGGCGTCAACGCAGCGGATCTCCTCGCCAGACTCGTGGCTCGTCTCGCCGACGCGGTCGTCGCGCTCAATGCCACGCGCACAGGCGACTGGCTTCGATATCCGAGTCCGTTTCAGCTCGTAACGCAGCGGCTTGCATCTGAAGGTGCGCAGCTGACAGTGCCCGAGATGGCCCAGGCCACCTGCTACATGACATTTCCGCCCCCTTGGACGATTGGCCGTACGTTGACGTTTCTTGACGCCGAAGTCGCCGCATTCGCAGCGAGACACCAGCTTTCCGACCCCCCCTGCATGCGCGTGTTGTTTCGCGCCGAGCCGGTCGCCTCGGAAGCGTCTGAGATGGTCGGCGTGCTTCGCCGGAGCGCCGTTGACGCGGGGTTCGGATCGGTGGAGACATCGCCATCGACAGGCACCTCCGATCTGCGCCATTTCGTCGCCCGAGGCATTCCGTGCGTGCTGTATGGTCCCGGCGGTGGTGCCAATCCCCATCGCCCTGACGAGTACTACGATCTTGGAGATCTTCCGCGCATGGTGAGATTGTTCGTCGACTTCGCGTCGCGGTGGTGCGGAACGGCGGCATGAATCACGACGGCAGCGACGATTCGAGCCGTAACGCCGCCCGGGCTGAGGTGGAACGAGCCTCAGCCAATTATTACTATTCAGCGACGCAGCAGGGCATCGACGCTCGCACGAAACGACTCGTCCAGGGGCGCTGCGAGCCGTTCCTGAAGGGGCCTCGCGTGCTCGATCTAGGCTGGGTGGACGCCAACTGGACCGATGCGGCACTGAGCCGTGGCGCCCGCGTCGACATTGTCGAGGGTGCAACACGGCATGCCCATCGCGCGCGCGAGCATTACGCTGGACAAGGTGACGTTCGCGTGTTCCATTCGCTGTTCCAGGAGTTCGTGCCCGACTCAACCTACGACACCGTGATCGCCGGCGACATGCTTCGCTACATGCCGGATGACGTCGGGTTCCTGCGCACTGTGCATGACCGCTGGCTTGAGCCGGTAGGCCATCTGATCGTCACGGTGCCGAACCAGAGGTCGCTCCATCGGAGAATCGGCGCGCTGATGGGGATGGAGAACAGGCCGGAGATACTGAACTCGCGCGACCGGGACGTGGGCAACCAGCGCTCGTACGATCGCTACGGACTTCGGGACGTACTGCAGCAGGCCGGGTTCCGGATCGTGGAACTGCGCGGCTGCTTCTTGAAGCCGCTGTCGAGTATGCAGATGCAGGAATGGTCGGACGATCTCCTACGCGCCTTTTTCGAGATGGGCAACGAGCTCGAGGACTATTGTTGGTTCCTCTACGCGTTGGCCACGCGACCTTGACGTGGGCTACAACCCACTGATTGGATCGTCACGGTCTCGCCTGTGGGCGCTATTGGAATATCTGGAGGTTGATCGAGGAGATGTTGTCTATTTGCACACTTCGTTCAGCCGGCTCGCATACCTCGCAATGCGGCCGAATGAATTCCTCGATGCGCTGATCAGTTATCTCGGGTCGTCCAGCACTCTCGTGCTGCCCTCGTTTGCCTGGAACATTGACGCGACACAACGACCGTGGAAGGGATACGCGGACTATTATCGTAGCAGGCCGATTTTCGATGTCCGGCACACGCCTGCCAACATCGGCGTCGTGCCAGAGATCTTTCGGAGTCGACCCGGGGTGCGGCGCAGCGCGCTCTATTGGTGGTCGATTGCTGCTCTCGGACCGATGGCGGACATCTTGACCGATCGGCAGCACGAGATCGAGCACCCGTACAGCCCTGAATCAGCCTTTGGGCGCTTGGAAGCGCAAGGTGCCAAGGTCGTCGGGCTTGGTGTGTCACTCAACACCACCAGCCTGGCTCCGGTGGCTGACTATCAGCTTGGCGATCGCCATCCGCAGGTCATCTTCTCTGAGGCACCGCAAGAGGGAATCGTGGTGGATGCAGATGGACATGCAATCGCGACGCGGTCGTATTGGCTGCTGCCCGAGGTGGTCCGTCTCATTCAGCCATCCGAAGTCATTGCTCGTTCAGGTGGGCTCGGCGGAGGTCTCCGCCGGCTCGATATTGGCGACACCACCCATTTTGCCTACCATGCCGCCGATTACACGCGGACGGCGGTTCAACTGGCGGCTGAACCGGCAGCCCAAGCCGCACGTGTGCCGTGGTTGGAACGATACCCCGTAATGAAGAACGGGACCCGGAAAGGGTCCTGATACTTTTTTCTGTCACCGTCGCGAACACGCAACGCTCGCAACCCCCGATCGACGCGAGCAACGGCAGGGTCGCCGTCTCGCGCTCGCACCCCGACGTGCCGGCGAACGCGCGCCACTCGAAGCCTGCCGGGCATGCCGACGCAGTATCATGGCGGACCGTGATCGTGCAGGGTCGCACCGCATCGTATGCGCTGCTGGCGCTGGTGGCGTTGGCGGTAATCCTGCGGTTCGTGCCGGGGGGCGACCGTCCGCTCATCGCCGCTCTTCAGCTCGTCCTCGCAACGATGGTAGTCGCGGTCGTTCCGGGTGGACTGGCGGTCTTAGGATGGCGGGCGATGCCGTCGCTCGGCATGCTCGAGTGGCTGGCCATCAGCATCGCCCTGAGCTTCGGCATCGTGCATCTGATCACCGTCGCGATGATCCTCGCGCACGGCAGCGTGCTTGCGGTGTCGGGCGCGCTCGTCGTCGCGCTTGGGGGAGTCGGCGCCTGGCTCGCCGTGCGACGCACGAGGCCGCTTTCACAGCTCTCGGTCGACGTCGAGGATGTCATCGGCCTCGGATTGCTGCTCGTTCTGGGCGTGTTTCTCTACATCCAGGGCTCACCGGTCGCGGAGTGGGAGGATCAGATCCACGTGTCGATCGTTCGCCGCATGGCGGCGCTCCCGCGATTGACGCTCGACAACTTCTATCTCACGCCGGGCGTGGTCTACACTTATCCGTTTCCGAGCACGCACGCGTTGATGGCGCTCGTGACGCGCTTGTCGAATCTCGACGCGCTGTTCGTGTATCACAAGCTCCGCTTTTTCTGGGGTCCGGCGGCACTCTTGATGATCTATCTCTGGGCCCTGGCCGTGTTTGGCAGACGCGCCGTTGCGACGGCTGCGCTCGTGACGGCGGCGATTCTAACGTTGACCGGTATGTTCGCGGTGGTCGAAGGCAGCTACTGGGGCCAATTGGCCACCTACAGCCACGCGTCGGACATCGCGATGGCGGTGCTGCTGCCGGCACTCCTGGCGCTGTCGTCGCGTTACATCGACTCGGGGTCGACACACGAGCGTCAACTGCTGCTGACCGGGGTGCTCCTCCTCCTGTTCATGCTGACCGTCGTGCACATCCGAGAAGTCATCCAGTACGCCGCATACCTCGGCTGTTTCCTGGTCGTGGCAGCGTTGTGCGTCCCCTTTCGTCGAACGCTGGGGCGGACGCTCACATTGCTCGGTCTGACGTTCCTTGTGGTGATGCTGTACACGGTCATGCTGTGGCAATCGGCCGGCGTGCTCCATGTCACGGACCTGGTGCAGAACCAGCGCGACCGAGTCCTGGCAATCCTTGCCACGACACCTCGGCTCGATCTCTTCCTGGCGCCGGCATGGCAGTTGTTCCCGTCATTCATTCTCTGGATCGACGCGGCGTTCCACGGGATCACGCAGGTGCTGCTCCTGATTGCGCCGGTGGCGATCGTCGTCTTCCGCGATCGCCCGCTCGTATGGCTCATCGCCGCAAGCGGCTTCGCGTATCTGGTGGTGATGAGTGTTCCTGCATTCGCGGTCCCGTACATCCTCCTCACGTATCACGAGATCCTGATCACACCGATCCGCAATATCACGCCGTTCCTGCATCTGCTCGCCGGCCCGCTGCTTTACGCCATCGCATCGTGGCTGTGGACGGCCTGGCGCCCGCCTGTCGCTGCCATCCTCGGGTTGATGGGGGCTGGCATCGCGATCGGGCTCGTCGGGTATCTGGCGCCAATCGCGGCCAACCGCACCGAACGCGGATTTTTCGTGCCTGCGATTCTTGCGTGGAGTTCGACGTTTCTCTTCCTCAGGGCGCTAGG
>JBOGMR010000571.1:0-3442 GCA_050746825.1 Bryobacteraceae bacterium
TGGGGCGGCCCCGTGGGCCGCGGCGGCCCTCCCAGGCCGCCAGCTCCCCTACACGATCTTGATCTTCGACACCTTGATCGTGCTGCCATCGACTTTGCCGCTCACCTTTACTTTGAAATTGTCTTTCTTGGAAGAAGCCTTAATCGCAGCCACCGCCTTCTTGCTTCCCGCTGTATCGAACAGCAGATAGCGGTTGTCCGCGGTCAGTATTCCGAACCCGCTGTCGGCGCAGCCGTCCATCAGCGCGCAATCCTTACTGTGAGCGCCGGCAACCTTGTAGCCGTCCTTGACCGCCTTGTCGGAACAGGCCTTGTCGACCAGGAAACCTTCGAAGTCCGCTGCGAAGCCGGAAACCGCCAGCATCAACGTAACCGCTACCGCAAAAACAATTCTCATCGAATCCTCGCTTTCTCATACCACTCTGAACCGGTCGCCCGGTAGGTATCCTCTGATTCTACACACGTGCACAGATCGATGCGTGCTCCGGCTGCGGGATTCAGGCGTGTTACAGAGCCGCGACCGTGAGGAAGCGGTTTTTCCCACGGGCTGATCGGGCACAGCTCGGAGCCTTAACCTGCAACTGCTCGTGATAGCTTGGAATCACCTGATCCTATGAAGCTCATCGTTTGTCTGCTCGCTCTCGGGTCACTCCTCGGCTCCCAGCCGCTGCCGATTTCAACTCCCGAAAAGGAGGGGCTCTCCGCCGAACGCCTCGAGCGTCTGCACCAGCGCTTCGACCAGATCGTGCGGGAAGGGAAGAAGCCCGGCGCGATCCGCTATGTGGTCGAGGAGCAAGGCAAGCCTCTGGCGGTTTCTTGGGGGACGTGCCGTGAGGCGCGCCAACCGCTCGCTCACGCTCGCGGCTCAGTTACAGGTTGGCGCCTCGGACCGATCCGCCGTGCGACCACTCTCATGTCGCGCTCGGCTGGCTTGCTGCTACCCTGCCATCGCCACGCGCTTGCGCTCGATCGACGACACCGGCCGCATCAGCACCAGCCGCCGTCCCGCTTTGCCGCATCCGCAGGCGCCGTCTTCCAACGACGCCGTCATTCGCGTCGCCACGCGAATCGTGGGGCGATACCGGTCCGTGAGCGACGTAAGCAGAAGTTCCGCGCGGATGTCCCGCTCGATCACCGCGTTCTCTTCCACCATGTGCAACCCATCGTGTGCCTCGCACTCCCACGCGATCAGCCGCCCGTCGAACCCGATGTATTGCTCGAACACCGGCACACGGAACACGCGCCACAGCAGGTTGCGTGTCCGCTCGTCCAGCAGACTGCCTTCGGCGGCCCCGCTTCCGATTCCTGTGAACGCGATCAGCCCTCGCTTCAACGACGGCAGTTCCAGGCGTCCACGGTCAACCAGTTCCGCCAGGCTCGCAAGAAAATGCACGTTTCCGGCGATCGCTTCCGGTTGAAATTGCACTAACCGCAATACCTGTTTCGGATCGAAGACCTTCACCCTCGCCGTCTCCTCGAAGCGCGGCAGAAAAACGGCGCACCGCGGCGTCGGAGCGATCGGAAAGAACAATCGGTTCGGAGTCACTGGCGTAGCCAAAGCGTTGCGGAACGATGGCTCCCAACCCGTCCGCTCCGCAAACTCCACGCGAGGCAAGCCGGAAAGAGCCGCCTCAATCGAACTCACATTCCCGACAGCATCAACCGTGCCGAGTCCGGCGGTTTGTAGGGCTCCGCAGTAACGCGGCGTCTTCTGTGCCGCGATCAGCACGTTCCGGAAACGCATCAAGCGCTGGTCAGCAGGTGCACTCGACGTTCGCAAGCGTAGTCTTAGGCGCATGTTCATTACCTGTGCTCACTGTGCATCACATTTCACCACTCAAGCCGCCTCAAAACTGACGCCTGAGTGTCTTTCCACCCCGAGGGTGAAGATTATTCGTGTCCGATCTAAGTGGAATAGTGGGGACGGAGGCGGCTTCGTCTCGCGGACTGATGGGGGTGAGTGTTACGCCCCTGTGAGGAGGTTCGCTAAATTTTCGCCAAAAATGAGGCGAAGGTCGCTGTCGCTCACCCCTACCTTCGCAAGGGCCGCCTGCTGAGCCTCGAAGATCTGAGCGTGCCAGCCGCGCGGGAAGAACGACGAGTCCGACCCGAACAGAAGACGCTTCGCGCCGGCAACATCGAGCGCTCGCCGAAACACCGTCTCGAGATCCAGCGCCGGCGCGTGATACTTCATCCAGCCGTTCGAGCTCGACGTGTCGAGCAAAACGTTCGGACACAAGTCGCAGAGCATCAGTGCTTCCCGGAAGTACCCGGCGCCAAAATGCGGAGCCACAAAGTTCAACGACGGAAATTGCAGCGCCACCGGATGCAGATCGATCGGATTCGAATAACGCATGTCGAACGGCGACGGCAGCCCCAGCTTTCGCCGCACCCCGACCGTGAGCACTCCGCAGTGCACGAACACAACGCAGCCCGGCCGCGCAGCCACCGTGCGTAAGATCGGAATCAACCGCTCGTCGGCGATCGAGAATCGGTGCATCGCCGGGAACAGGCAGACGCCGCGCATGCCCGCCGCCAGCGCCGACTCGAGCCGGGTCTGGGCATCCGCCGCCAGCGGATTCAGCATGAAGTACCCGTGAAATCGCGACGGAAACCGAGCCACCGCCGCCGCCACAGACGTCTCATCGCCCGGAATACTGGCGATCAGCGCCGCTCGCGCGACTCCGTGGCGATCCAGTTCGGCTACCCACCGCTCAGCCAGTTTTTCCGGTTCCTTGGGCGGCATCTCCCATCCCAGGAGTTGTCCCATGTGTTCGAGCGGCCGCTCTGCCGCAAGATCACGCTTCTGCGCGGCCAGCGCGGTAAAAAATCCGTGTGAGAAAAAGTGAACGTGCGCGTCGGAAATGTCGAGGTTCATCAGCCATCCGGAAGAGCTATGATTCGGCTTTGTTGGTCCAACCAGCCACACCGGAGGACAACGCGAACTGCGTCAGTTCCGCCACGTTGGTCACTCCGATCTTCTTCATCATAGCCTTACGGTAGCTTCGCACAGTCTGCAACCCCAGGTTGAGCATGACCGCCACTTCCTTGCTGGTCTTGCCTTCCGCCACCAGTCGCAGCACCTGTACCTCGCGCGGCGATAACATGTCTAGCGGCCCCGTCGTGCGCGTTTCCAGATCGCCTTTGCGAATGCGCGTCAACAAGTGATCCGACACCTGCGAACTGAGATACGACCCGCCCTTCGCCACGGTCCGCAGCGCGTCCAGCAGATCCCCTGACGATGCTTTCTTCAGCAGAAACGCCCGCGCCCCGGAGCGGATCGCCGCCATGACAGACTGCTCGTCGTCGTACATCGATAGCACCACAACCTTCGTGTTCGGACAATACCGCAGCACTTCAGTCGTGGCCTCGATCCCATTCATGCCCGGAAGTCCGATGTCCATCAAGACCAGATCGGGCTGCAATCTTCGGCAGGTCTGCAC
>JBOGMR010000572.1:0-7283 GCA_050746825.1 Bryobacteraceae bacterium
CTCAATGATCTCGGCGCTGCAAAAGCTGGATGGTTGGTCGAAGCGCATCCCGATGGAAGCCTCGCCTGCCACCGCGCACATGTTCATCATCAAGCCGTTCTCCGCCGGGGCATTCGGCCGCCTGTTCTCCACGCACCCCTCGACCGAGCAGCGAATCGCCGCCCTGATGGCGCTCCGTTGATCGAGGTTGTCGTCAACCGGCGCGCCGCCGCGCGCGTGGCCTCCGGCCATCCCTGGATTTTCTCGAGCGACGTTCTCGATTCGAGCGCCGCCTCTGCGGGCGACGCGGTCAAGGTCGTCGATCCCGCCAAACGCGCGCTCGGCGTCGCGCACTTCAGCGGTGCGTCGCAAATCGCGCTGCGTCTGTTGTCGAGCCGCGTCGAGGAAGTCGATGCGGCCTTCTTCCGCCGCCGTTTCCAAGCCGCGCTCGAATACCGCCGCAAGGTGGTCGCGGGGTCCGGCGCCTTTCGTCTGGTCCACGCCGAGGGAGACCTGCTGCCCGGCCTCATCGTCGACCGCTACGGCGATTACCTCTCCGTCCAGACGCTCAACCAGGGCATGGACCGCGCCAAGGACGCCATCGTCGCGGCCCTCGTGGATCTGGTCTCGCCGCGCGGCGTGCTGCTGCGCAATGACGCCGCGGTTCGCTCCAAGGAATCGCTGCCGCGCGAGACCGCAGTCGCGCATGGCGAGATTCCCGAGTCCGTCGCCATCGCGATGAACGGTCTCCGCTTCGAGGTCGATCTCGTGCGCGGCCACAAGACCGGCGTTTACCTCGACCAGCGCGAGAATTACCTCGCCGCCGCCCGCTACTCGCACGGCGTCGCGCTCGATTGCTTCACCTCGACCGGCGGCTTCGCGCTGCACCTCGCCGCGCACTGCGAGCGCGTCGAAGGCGTTGATACTTCCGAGGCCGCGCTCGACACCGCGCGCCGCAACCAGCAGTCGAACGGCATCGCCAACCTCGAGTTCCGCCACGCCGACGTGTTCGATCTGCTCGCGTCCTACACCGCGGCGGGCCGCCGGTTCTCGACCGTCATCCTCGATCCGCCCGCGTTCGCCAAGACGCGTGGCGCGCTCGATGGCGCCGGGCGCGGCTACAAGGAAATCAATCTGCGCGCGCTGCGCCTGCTCACCTCCGGCGGGATACTGGTCACTTGCTCCTGCTCGCACCACTTCTCCGAAGCCGGCCTGCTCGAATCGGTCGCCTCCGCCTCCCTCGACGCCGGCCGCACCCTCCGCGTCCTCGAACGCCGCACGCAGGCGCAGGACCACCCCATCCTGCTTACAGTTCCCGAAACTCACTACTTGAAGTGCTTGATCCTTCAGGTGCTCTGAAGTCGTCGCGGCTAGCCCTTGGACTTCTGCGGCACGAAGTCCGGCGGCAGCGCGGCGCCCTCGCCGAAGAAGTATGAGTCCATCTGCTGGATCAGGAATTCCTGCGCTTCTTTGGTGGCCAGATTCAACCGGTACTCATTCATGAGCATCTTCATGTGCTCGAGCCACATCTTCCAGGCTTCCTTGGAGATGCTGTCGTAAACCTTCTGGCCGATCGGATGACCTTCGAAGGGCACTTCCGAGAGCCCTTCCATCTCCTTCTGGAACTTCACGCAGAAGACTTTGCGCGCGTTCGGGTTCATCGGCTCGACGGCAATCGGATGACCGCTTCCACAACCCATCGGTGTCTCCTCCTGATCCACCTCCAGCATACCAACTCAGGACGCGGTGGGGCGGCCCGTAGGCCGCGGCGGCGTGTCAGGCGATCGCTCAGAACGTCGCAATCGGATTCAGTGGCGAGCCGGTTCCGCCGGTCACTGCCAGCGGCGCCGCCGTCACCAGAAACTCCCAGCGCCGCCGCCGCGCCGCCTCTTCGGCGACCGCCTCGAGATCGCAATTATCGAAGATCGGCATGCCGAGCGCGATCAGCACAAGCTGGTGAATCGGCTGCGTCACGCCCTCGACGCCGGACGGCATCACATCGCTGCCCGCATCGCTCCCCAGCATCGCCGCATCGCGCGACTTGAGCCACCGCGCGCAGGACGCATGCAGACCCGCGGCGCTCCGCGACACCGCCGTCGGCCCTTGGGCCGCGCGCAGCGCCCATCGCCCCGTACGGATGAAGACCACGTCGCCGCTCGTCACCTTCACGCCCGCTTTCTTCTCCCACGCCTCGAGGTCTTCCGGATAGATCGGCGTGCCCGGCTCCAGGTACCCAACCCCCTTGAGACGCGGAATGTCCATCAGGATTCCGCGCGTGAAGATGCCGCTCTTCGCGTTCGTGACCGCCAGCTTCCCCGCGCCTTTCGCCGTGATCTCCTCCTGCGAATAGCCGTTGTAGACCTTCCCTTTGTAGAACATGTGGCAGAGCGCGTCCATGAGCGTGTGGGCGTACCCGTGATAGGAAACCCGATACACGTCCACCGCGAACTGTCCCGGGTTATTCACGCCCGTCGCCGTCATCGTGTGCTCAAACGGCTGCGGATTATCGGCGGCCTTCTCTTTCTCCGTATCGCGCGCGAGCGACACGCTCACGCCGTCGCGCACCAGCGCCGCCGCCTTCTTCCGCTTGGCCGGCGTGATCAGATTCAGCGCGCCGAGTTGATCGTCTTTGCCCCACCGTCCCCAGTTCGACAGCTCCGTCATCCAGCGGTCAATCGTCTCGCGGTTGATCGGGCGCGAGTCCTGCGCAGTCAATGTCGCTGCAATCAAAACAGCCGCAGAAAACCTGGCGATTCGCATGCGCCGAGCTTATCACGGCGCCAGCGCAGCCAGCCCTCGCGACTCGAATCGCCACACTTCGAACATCGCGCGGCCATGCCGGTCCGGGATGCGCTCGAGTATCTGCTGCTCGCAACCTTCTTCGCCGGCGATCTGGCGCAGCCTCGCGTTCACTCCTTGGAATTCCTCGTTGTCGTCAGTGTGCGATACAAACACTCCGCCCGGTATGCGGAGCCAGCCGGCCACAACAGCGCGGTCGCCCGCCGAAAAGTCCGTCTTCGAAAGCGGATCGCTCGCCACCCGTAGCGGCAGCGAGCCCTTGTGCAACAGGATCAACTGGTCGAGCATTCCCCAGTCGATCACGAACACCGTTTCCGCCCTGAGCCGTCCGAGCGATTCCGAAAGCGGCCAGATCGCGTCCGTCCACACCTTACCACCGCCGTTGCGCACCAGCGTGGCTTTGTATTCGTTGATCACCAGCAGGCTCGACCCGGCGACGAGCGCCGCCGCTGCCCATGCAGCCACACGCGTGAGCCGGAGGCGTTCCGAGGCCCTCGCCAGCGCGTCGGCCACGAACAGGTGCGGAAGCGGCCACAGCAGGACGACGTGATGCACACCCCCGCCCGCGCCCTTGGCGGCGAACAGCATCTGCGCCCACGCCACCGCGAAAGCAATCAGACAAAACGAACCCACGCGACCAGACCGCAGCCATGGCGCCAGCGCCAGCGCCGCCAGGCAAGCAAAGGGTAACCAGCTCTGACGCCGTCCCGCCACCTCGCTGAGCTTCACCGACGCCCGCTCCACGATGCCCTCCGGAGACCGCGGCGCCGGCGGTGGTTCGTCCCGGGCGATGTAGCTGAACAGCCGGCTTCCGTCGAGCGTGTTCTTGAGCAGCAACACTCTCCCCGGCACATCGCCCGCCGAATACCCGGTGTTGCTCCGGAACGTCTCGAGCGGATGCCGCACGTTGTAGGCGATCAGCGGCGCCGCTCCCAGACAGTAACATCCGAGAGCCACCGCTGCCGATCGCAACGAGAACAGCCGCCACAGCTCCTTCGGGCAAACCACAACCGCGGCCGCGATCAGCCCGCTCAGCATCCATAAGAACAGCGCCTTGTCCCAGGTCCCCAGGCCAAACAGGAACGAGCCGAGCGCCAGTAGTTTCAGTGTCCCGGTCTGCGCATAACTCACCATCGCGAGCGCCCCGCCGGTGGTGAGCAGGTGCTGCAGCGCTACCGGACCCCAATCGAGCGTCGTCGTCAACACGAACATCGCGTCGCAGGCCAGCAGCGCACACGCGATCCGCGCCGCCCGTTCGCCCGACACCTTCTGAACCAGCCGGTAGAAGAGCCAGATCGTCGCCGCACCCGCCAGGATCGCCGGAAGCCGCACCGACAGCGCGGAGGGCCGCCAGATCGCAAAGATGGGCGCGTACAACCACGCCTTGAGCGCCCCCAGATAGCTCATCAGCATCAGGGGAATGTGACGGCCGAAAAGCCCGGTCTCGTAGCTCAGCCCAGCCGGTTCGTACCACGCGGTACCAAACAGCGCCTCATCGCTCTGAATCCCCGGAGAGGGAATAAACAGGCACGCCGCCCCGATAAACAGGAGGATGCAGGCCGGCACGTGGATTCGGTCGATCAGACCTTCGATCGTAGCATCCCGATGCCGCTCGATTAGACATCGGTGCTCCGTCCGGGGTGGCATCGGCCTACTGACTTCCAGCTATTGCCAATCGCACGTGGCTGCGTCAGAATAACCGGGCCCCGCGTGTCTTAGCAGGGTGTGATGTTTTTAGGAAACCGCCGGGTCCGATGAGCTGTGATGGTCGTTTCTTGCGCATATTCCAGGTGAGCGCATCCGGTGAACGCTTGGCGATTGCCGAAGGGATTCTGTAAACACCGGTCGGCGTCAGCGAGAGAAACATCCGGCCGCGGGTTAGAGACGTATAAAGAATGCACGCAGGCCAGGTTGGTGATCGGCGTGCTGCAGATCTGAGCCTTAAGGCAAGGGCAGTCGGAGGCCTAAACCTTAGCATAGGCGGCTTAGATTTTATGAAACTTTCTGCTTAGAAGTTTCGTCTTATGGGTTGTTACCGATAAGAGTTAGACGACCCTAAAGAGGAGAAACAGCCATGACCAAAACCGAACTCAACAAATACAAAGCGCTACTGGAGGCCAGACAGGCCGACTTGGCGAGTGGGTTGCGGAATCGTGAGGGCATCACCATCGAAAAGACGGCCGACGCGCTCGATGAGGTCCAACTGGCTGGGGAGCGGGAGCTTGCTATTCGAAACCTCGATCGCGAGGCCAGCATGCTGCGCAGTGTTCGCGCGGCACTGGCTCGGATCGCGGACGGATCGTATGGTAGCTGCCTCCATTGCGAGGAAGAGATCAGTCCCAAGCGCCTTGCTGCCGTGCCGTGGACTGCCTACTGCCTGAAGTGCCAGGAAGCCGCCGATCGCCACGAATTCGAATCACCGGAAAGTCTGGTGACGATGCTGGCCGACGCTGCCTGATCGAGCCTCGGACGCACGCCGTCCCGTTTGCGGCGCGAGTTACAATTTTCAAGTGACACAAAAACCGTGCGCGGGGAGCAGTGTAAGTCCGCCGCTCCCCGACCGCGTAACTTTTCCTCAGGTGCGGCGGCGCGAGGCGCGTGCATGACGCAGGCAGCTCGCACGCCGAGCCGGCGTCTCTACATTCTCGTCACGCTCGTCGCTTTCGCGCTCGTTCTTCTGCCGTTTCTGTTTTGGCGTTCCACATGGTTCGGCCGCCGGCTCACAGACGCGGAAACCGAACGTCTCCTGGCCGACCTCTCCAAGCCTCGGCAGACGCAGCACGCGCTGGTGCAAATCGGCGAACGGCTGGCTCAGGGCGACGCCTCCGTGAGGCGCTGGTATCCGGGCGTTGCCGCGCTCGCTTCGAGTCCCGTGCTCGAGCTCCGTCAGACCGCCGCCTGGATTATGGGTCAGGACCCCGCCCATCAGGCCTTCCACGCTCCGCTGCTGAAACTTCTGACCGATTCCGAACCCATGGTGCGCCGGAACGCGGCTCTGGCGCTCGCCAAGTTCGGCGACGATCAGGCGCTGGGCGAGCTGCGTGCGATGCTGCGCCCATCGACGCTCGCGACCCCGGCCGGCGGTGTGCTCCGCTATCGGCTCAAGCCCGGTGAATTCGTCAACCCGGGGACGCTCGTCGCGCGCGCCGGCGATCGCGAGATCCGCGCCCAGCTTCCCGGAGAGGTTCGCCAACTCCTCAAGCCGGAGGGCGCAACGGTGCAGCCGGGCGAGCCCATTGTCGAGCTCTCTTCCGATCGTGAACACGCCTGGGAAGCCCTGCGCGCGCTCTATCTGATCGGAACGCCCGCCGAGCTTGAAGACGTGCAGCGCTTCGCCCGCGGGATCCCCGGCATACCCGAGCGCCTCCAGCAGCAGGCCAGCTTCACCGTTCGCGCCATCGAGTCGCGGCGCGCTCGCTGAGCCCCCTCCCTTGTGCCTGTGACATAATGTCCCCACCTGGGCCATTTCAGGAGGTTGGGCTTATGACTCGCGGCCGAATTGTGTTCCTAAGCGGTTTGCTAATTGTCTTGTTCTCTGCCGGGCTCTGCTCCGCGCAAGAGTCTCGCGCCACCATCATTGGTCGCGTTGCCGATCCGTCTGGCGCCATCATCGCGGGCGCCACGGTCCGCGCTGTGAACGCCGCAACTAATGCGCCCGTCACCTCCACGACCAACGATCAGGGCAGCTACGAGATCCCTTATCTGCTGCCCGGGTCTTACCGGGTCACCGTCGAGATGAAGGGGTTCAAGCGCGCCGTCCGCGCTGGCATCGAGCTGCACGTCAGCGACCGCCTGACGCTCGATATGACACTCGAGCTCGGCGATGTGGCCGAGTCGGTCGTGGTCCACGCCGAAGCTTCGATGCTCGAAACCGCGACCGCGAGCGTCGGTCTCATCATGGATGAGCGGCGCGTGGCCGAGCTCCCCGTGGTCGGCGGCAATCCGTTCTACCTCGCGCGGCTCACACCGGGCGTTCTCGGCGCTGGAGGCCGTTCCGCCGGCAACCCGATGGACGCCGGCGCCGCCACCGGGATTATCGTCAACGGCACGCGCGGCAGCTCGAGCGAAGTCACGGTCGACGGCTCGCCCAACATGACGAACCGCAACGCCGTGTTTTCGCCGCCGCAGGATCTCGTCCAGGAATTCAAGATTCACACCGTCACCTACGACGCCTCCATCGGCCACGCCGCCGGCGCACTCACCAACGTCAGCATGAAGTCCGGCGGCAACACGCTGCACGGCACGGCCTACTACAACGAATCCCGGATTCGCGCCGTGCCCTGGTTCACCAACCGCTTCCTCTACGATCCCCGCAACAATCTCACCGAACTCGAAAGGGAGCGCCAGATTCCGTCCTGGCTGCATCGCCGCTTCGGAACCACGATGACGGGCCCGGTCTGGCTCCCCAAAGTCTACAACGGCCGCAACCGCACGTTCTGGACATTCGGTTTCGAGGACCTCGAAATCGAGCGCAACCTCTCCTTCACGGGCACGGTTCCCACGGC
>JBOGMR010000573.1:0-6983 GCA_050746825.1 Bryobacteraceae bacterium
CGCTCGCGGCTCAGTTACAGGTCGCGCCTCGGACCGATCCGCCGTGCGACCACTCTTCTGTCGCGCACCCCCGTTGCAATCACCGTAAATCTTGCAAATGAGGAGTTTATGTCAGATTCGCGGCCGCGTCAACTGAAAAATCACGGGTCCCGGAAGCAGGCCTGCCAGCGGCGCCGCGATTCCGGAGTCAATCACCTTTCGGACGAACTGTGAGATCCGGTACTGGAGCCCCAGCGCCGCGAAGCATTCCCGGACGTGCGCTTCCGGCGAAGCCCCGCCAGCGGCGGAGCGCCCCGCGATTTCCCCGGTCTTGAGCGCGGCTAGAATGCCGGAGCCAGTGAACGGATCCGCAAAGGCGAGAGCATCGCCGGCGGCATAGCCCGCTCCCGCCTGTAACTTCCCCCCCAGAACCAGCGGCCCGGTGAAGAGCCACTCCATCGAACGGGCCAGACCCCGCACACGCTCCCGAACGGCGGGCAGTGACTGGATCAGCGAATCGGGATTGAAATCGTGCCGCTGCAGCAGCGTCTCGGGAGCCATCGCGCAGACGTTGGTCTCACCTCCCTCGACAGGGCTCACTCCCAAATAACCGCCCTCGAAGAAGTAGAGCTCAACGGAATCCTCCAGCGCGCCGTGAAAATGAGCTTTGAACCCAAATAGCCGCTTGCCCCGCTCGGCGGCCGAGTGGCGGCCGTGCGCCACAACCGTCGGTAGCGCCGGATCGGGCGAGCCGGTTCGGACCGCTCCCTGCGAGGTGGCGGCCTTCAGCAGTAACCGGTCGAGCGCGAAACGGCTCAACCCGAAAGCCGGAGAAGACAACCGCCAGTTCTTCTGAATCGACGGAAACCGGAGACGCACCCGGCGGATCAGCGCCGGAGCCTCAGCTAGAAATCGGTCCCAGACGCCAAGCTTTCGCAGCAGCGGCTCAACTTCGGGAGAGAGAAACTCACCGCACACCTTATGATGCGGCGCCGCCGACTTCTCGGCAATGTGAACGCCCGCACCGGCTGCCAGCGCGCTCAGCGCAGCCGCCGACCCCGCCGGCCCTCCGCCGATGACCTGGATGAGTCTGGACACGCTTCACTCCCAACTGAGGGCAACAATATAGTTGACCACATAGGCTCCGATCGGGGTGACAGGCTGATCAGAGGTGACATTGTCGTTTTTCTGGTTCCCCCGCACTTTAAGCAAACACCCTGGGCCGATGGAGAACCCATGAGCCGAGGCAAGCGCAGCGGTTGCCTGCTGAGCCTGCTGATGACGTTTCAATTTGAGCAACTCGCGAATGCACCGATCACAGTAGGGCGCCTTCGGTTCTTCTGAAGGAATTGCGTGACCGTTGCTCCGACAGTCATAACGGCCTTTTGCCCCGCTTCTTGTCTCGGGCGCGCTTCAGGCGTGCTTCTTTCTTCAGTAGGTCCTTTTTCGATATGGTGAGCACCATCCGAAGTGCATTGCTCATCCGATCCCCTGGAGTGTTACCGGGCACGTTCGGAGCTGGTTCGGGTTTCATGTCAGTGCCCCGTGATCTCGTCGACCGGGTTGTTTTCTTCGATCCATAACAATAGTACCCGTTCCCTTTCTGGGCTGCCTTCGCTCTCCGGGTTGCCCTCTATGGAAAAGAAAATTGTAAATGTCGGAATCGTCAAACCGAGGGAGTTACTTTTTGTCATCCATATGCTCCTTGTAGCCCTGTCGAAGGCACGTGGGGTTCTTGCTATACCTTCAATCACGCCGGTCAAGACTGGTCCGATAACTTCAAGCGAATGCCGCGCTATTATGTCATCGAATTGCGCCGAGTATTCCTCTGTTTCAATGACCTCTCGAGGAACTGGCTCATTCGCCATACCGAGCCAGCTTTACAACTTCCATCCATATTTCGCAGCCAACTCTTTCGCTCGGGCTACGTCCTCGAACGTAACAGGCTCATCAGAAATAAACACGGACTCATATGGGATTAATTCCGATTCCCCCGCAACCTTCCATGCCTTCCCATGGGAGTACTCGCTGACCCGCCTCGCAGTCCAGCCCCAAAAGTGGCGTATCCAGCCGTTCACTATTGCAATGTCGCGTGCGGATAAAAAATCGAACGTGGGTTCTTGCAGTGGAAAGAGACGTTGACTTGAATGATCGTAGACTCTCCGTGTAACTATCGAGATTTGACGATCTCTGATCATCTCCGCTTCGAGTTGCGTATACGTAGCTGGCGCTGGACCAAAAGGCGCCTTTCGGTACGGCATGCCAGTAATTGGGACCCGATAGCGGCCATAGGATTCAAAGTCAGAATAGAACAGGATCTTAAATAGCTTTAATTTGGTAAACCGTGGGTCATCCACACATTCATGGGCAATGTACAGTATGAGTTCCTTAGATCGTGCGTCTCTATCTTTCAGCGGAAATTGGTAATGAAGATTGGGGAGGTCCCGATGCTTTGCCGCCTTTGGCTTTTCAGTCATGACACGCCTATTCGCGAAAGTTGCTTATGACCCCCTAGTTGCCGCGACGCTTCCCGCGTTTTGGCTTCCTGTACGGGAACGTTCATGCATCATACTGTCTGGTCTTGCCGCTGAGTTCATCGAACGTAACCCGCTTGCCTACGATACCAGAAACGGCAATGCTAACCGTTCGCCATCCGTCAATTTCCTGTTGTTGAAGCGAAAGGTCTGTTCGTCAAGGTAGCGGAAGAGGATGTGCTTCTTCACTTCAGCCTGGAGCGCCTTCTTCTTGCGGTTGGGAACCACGATGGTGCGAACCTTGCTGACCTTGCCGCTAGCCTTATCGCCACGCTCAAGAATGCCCATGACGGCAGTCTTGTCTTTGCCGCCCGTCCCAGTGATCCGGCGCGCTCGCTTGTCCCTGTGCATGTTGCGGGCCTTGCCGCCGCTGAAAGTTTCGTCGGCCTCCACTTCGCCAGAGAGTTTGCCGGGCGTTGCCATTCCCAATGCGAGTCGAATCCGATGATCCATGAACCATGCGGTTTTTTGCGTGACGCCGATGGCCCGATGAATCTCGTAGGAACTGACACCGTTCTTGCAGTTCACCACTTGCCACATGGCCAGTAGCCACTTGTCCAGACCGAGGGGCGAATCCTCAAAGATGGTGCCGGTCTTTGCTGTGAACTGTCTCAGGTCGTGCTTGCTGCCACACTGCCAGCGATTGTACTTGGGTTGGAACAGGACGTTCTTGCCGTCGCAACGCGGGCAGGTCACGCCATCCGCCCAGCGGTGAGCTAACAGATACTCACGGCAGTTGTCAGGACTTGCGAAGTAGAGGATTGCTTCTTGAAGTGTGTCCGGTCCCATGCTTCAATCTTAGCCCAGAACCCGTGAGTTGTCAACTATATTGTTGCCCAACTGAGCCGCCGAAAATGTGGGGCGGCCCCGTGGGCCGCGGCGGCCTCCCAGGCCGCCCTCAGGCCGCAGCGGGTCCCTATAAGCCCCCCGCAACCACCCTTCCATCGCGCTTCTGCACCTCAGCCAGTCCCGCGCGCGCCCGGCTGCTTTCCGGATACTGCTCGAGCGCCTGCCGGAAGGCATTCGCTGCGACCGCCAACTTCCCGGCCTGCAGCGCCTTCTGCCCGAGCACCTCTGCCACCGGCCTCGGATACGCCGGCGGCTCCTGATACCGCAGCGCCCGCTCCTGCCGAACCGCGGCCTGCAGCAGGTTCAGCCCCTTGTCCGTTTTGTTCGCGGCGAGCGCAAGCTGTCCCTCCAGTTCCTTACGCGCCACTTGAAGCTGCAGCGGCGCTTTCTGCTTCGTCTTCGACTTCAGCAGCTTCATCGCCGCTTCCATCGCCTGCGTTTCGCTCTTCGCCGCTTCCAGGTTGCCCTTGGCGACGTGCGCCTGTGCGAGCGCCCAATGCCGCCATGCCTGCTCGCGCGGCTTATCGTACACCGGAAGCGTCTGTCCCGCGAGAATCTCGTCCCACTTCTCGCTCTGCACCATCGATCGCAATAGTCCGAGCCATCCCTGCCGGTACGCCGTCAACGCGTTGTCGATCTGGCCGGCCTCTCGCGGATTCTCCTTCATAGCCAGCAGTTCCTGCGCCGCTTCGACCGCCTTGTCGTAGCGGCCCTGGAAGCTGTAGGTCGTAATCAGAAAATGGACGTTGTGGCCGTGATGTCCGCGCGTATACAACTTATCGGCCTTCATGTAGCCGCGCTCATTCTGAGCCGCCGATTCGAACGACGCCGCGGCTTCCTCCCACTTCCCGGTCTGCGCCCAGATGTGTCCGGGCATGTGCAGCGCGTGCGGAATGTTGGAGGTCAACTCCGGATAGCGGCGGCAGCTCGGCCAGGCGTCTTTCGCGAACGTCGAGCCTTCAAATCCGTGAATCACGTAGTGATGCACCCCGGCATGATCCGGCGCTTTCACCAGCAGCTCGCGAAGAATCTGCGCCGCCTCCATACTGCCCTCGCGGGGCGTCTTGGTAGGAGTCACGAAGCCCTGCATCAGATGCAGCGCCAGGTACGTCTTCGCTTCCACTTCATCCGGATAAGCCTCCACGATCGCGCGAAGACCCGCGATGTAGGCCTTATCGGCATCTTTCGATTTCCGGTCGCGGCGCGCGGCGATCGCCGCGATGTACATCTTCTCGAGCTCGGTCGCCTTGCCCGGCGCCGCGCTCAATTCGAGCGCCTTTTTTGCCGCAGCCTGTGCTCGCGCCGCCCCGCCCTGCGGAGCCCTCGCGTCGTTTGTGTTACGGCGCCCGCTGCCAAGCTGGAAGCGTGGCCGGTAATCCCCTGCGGCCACCATCGCGATGCCCCACTGCGGCATCGGAGCTTGCGGATCGAGCTGAGCGGCCTGGAGGAACGACCGCTCCGCCTCAACCGCCCAGAACGAATGCAACTGCGCGACGCCCTGATTAAAGAATTCCTGCGCCTTCGGATTGCTCGTCGTTATGCGGAAGGGGGTGTTTCCCTGGCCGGTCATCATTCGTGCCGGCAGCATTGGCGCCGTGCCTCCCGGCGGCGGGGCGCACATATCCTTCGCTGGCGCCGGTTGCGATTGCGCTCCCAAGACTGCCGCGGCCGTCACCGCAAAAACGCATGCGTAGCCAAGCTTCATTGTTCCTCCAAAACCCGGCCGATCAGGTCACCCAGTTGTTTCGCCATGTAATTCGATCCCTCGATCGCGGCGGCCAGTTTTCCGTCGCGTCCGATAATGGCGGTTTGCGAGGTGTGCGTGATCAGTCCTTCCTCGGGCCAGAAATGCATCCCGAACCTCGCCGCGACTCCCTCGATAGCCGCTTGGCTTCCGGTCAGCAGTCGCCAGGCATCCGGATTCGCTTTCCAGATTCTAGCGTACTCGAGCAGCGTCGTTGGCGTGTCGTAACCGGGATCGAGCGTAATGGAGAGCAGCACCAGATCGCGCGGCATACGCGCCGCGAAGCGCGCCTGCACCCGCGCGAAGTTCGCGGAAAGGCGAGGGCACACGTCGGGCAGCGGGCATCGGGTGTAAATGAAATTCACGGCCACCACCTTCCCGCGGAAATCCGACAGACGCACCGTGCGCCCCATCTGATCGGTGAGCGCGAAATCGGGCATGGCCGCCCCAATCGCCACCTTGTCCCGCTGGCCGGAAAGCGGCACGTCCAGCGCGACCCGCCGCACGCGCAGTTTCCGCACCTCCGACTTCCCATTCCCTACCACCAGCTCAAAGCCCACTTCCGTTCCCGGCCGCAGCCCATCGAGCTCGCGCGCGTCACGCACTCGAAATGGCATCACCATCGCATCCATGTAGCCCGCAATCGGCCGATGCGAAATAACCACCTCGCGCGCCGCCGAATCCACCCTCAGCACAATCCCGTTCGCCGGATACGTCTTGGCGTAAACTGCAACCGCGACCAGCAGAGCTTCGCACAGAGCCGCGACCGTGAGGGAGCGGCCCCTACCTGAAATAGAGAACATCCGGCCGCACCCGCACGTTCGCTTCGGCGCAGGGTCCGCACTCCATCTGATACCCCGCCCATGCCTCGCGCACCAGCTTCGGAATCATGTCCGGGTCGGTTTCGTTGTGATACGCCGACAGCGCCAGGCGCGGATGAAAGCGCCGGAGCGTCGCTTGCGCTCCCTTGAGCGCGCGCTGCTCCGCACCTTCGATATCCATCTTGATGAAGTCGACCCGCTCCAGCTTCAGCTCCTCCACCAGCTTGTCAATCGTGGTGAGCGGAACCTTGGCCCCCTCGACGCCGCCCTCGCGATGGATGATCACACTATCCGCTGCCGAGTTATGCGGATCGACGTGCAGCGTCAGGAATTCGTCCTTGTCCCACACACCCTTTTCATAAATGATCACTCGCCCGGCCGCCGTTTCCGCGCGGAAGTTGCGCCGCAGGCATTCGATGTTCTCGGGCGCCGGCTCGATCGCCACCACCAGCTTCGCCCCGGCTTCGAGCGCCACCCGCGTGTAGACGCCCACATTCGCCCCGCAATCCAGCACCACGTCGCCTGCCTTCACCGCCTGCGGCCCCACGCCGTAGATCCGCCGCTCCTGCTCCGCCAGGTTGAATGGCAGCACGAAGTCGCTTCCATCCGGCACCCAGAAGCGCCCGTGCGGCGTTTCCCAAAGATGAAAGCCCTTCGCATCCTTCTGCACCAGCTTGCTGGCGTTGAGAATCCGGTCCTTCAGCTCGATCTGCCGTTTCGAGTTCTCCGCGCTCTTGACCGCGTTCGACAGCGGGCACACCGGGCTGCGCCCCACCGCCACAATCGCCGCCAGCCGCGCCGGCGGATAGAAATAGAAAACACCTCCGATCAGAACAAGCGGAGCCAAAAAACGCAGCATCACCCTCCATTGTACGCGCCCGTGGCGCGGCACTTTCCTGAACTGGCGGATTCCGATGGCTTTTGTGGGGCGGCCATTTTGGCCGCCGTGGCGGCCTACCCGGCCGTCCCCAGAGTCCATTTTTCCCTCCGTTGCGCGCCGGAAACCGCCGCCGCTTGCGTTAGAGTAAAGGTAATCATGTTCAACTGGATCTGTCC
>JBOGMR010000574.1:0-4169 GCA_050746825.1 Bryobacteraceae bacterium
TGATGGTATCGCACAATCGCGTTTGCCACCTCGCGTCGCGGATGTCCACGTAGTGGTTCCCGGTCCAGGCCGGACTGGGCCGCAACAGCAACCCTTCCGAACGAACGTCCTGAAAATAGGTGTAGTCTTCGCTGACTTCGCCCAGGCTGACATAGCCCACGACGATCTTCCCCTGCTGGGTGAGAGGCTCGAGCGATGGGTGGTAGCGGCTGTCGAAAATAAGAACCGAGTACGGCCGAAATGTTTGGAGCGGTTCTCGATTCGAGTAATATACAACCCAGCGATCCGTAAATCCACCAAGTACATTCTCCCCGGCAACACCTAGAAGGGTGCGTGCAATTGCGCGGCGGGTCATATCCCCTCGTGTCATAGTACGCGTACTCTATCGACAGGGCACATCCTTCCGAGCCTGGCCAAATCCGATTCCTTGAGAGTTTCGTTTACTAATTGGGTACCAGCGCCTTGTAGTTGTATTTCGAGATAATGCACCGGGCACCCTCGGAGTCGCGAACATGGCATGGAAGTCAACGGGCGTTCAGCGCTGTCTTGCTCATGAGAATCCCTGTTTCACCGTCGTCATATGTGGTACGAGCCACAATGCGCGCCGGATTTATGAAGCATTTGAAGCAGAGTACGGCCGATATGCGGTTTTCGGCACTGACTTCGCTGAGGTACTCAAAAACAGCGAGCATCTGACGCCCGTCGTCCTGGTCGTCGAGCAAGGGATGCTGCGGAATGTCAACCCCACGTCGGTGCGCGCTCGAACCTCGGCCGACGTATCCATAAAGCCGATTCTACTCGCGCGCGAAGTAAAACCCGCCAAAGCCGAACGTCTGCTTCGGATGGGATTTTGTGGTTTCATCTCGCACGACGCACCTTTCGAGACGGTGCGCGAAGCTGTCGAAAGCGTCGCCGCGGGTGACGTGTGGGCTGACCGCAGGGTCGTAGCCAACGCACTGCACGGGCTGCGTTCACTAGTGGAGCTGCTCATGGATGAGAAGTTCACCAGACGTGAAGTGGACATCCTCCGGCGTATTGCGGCAGGATACGATAACCGGCGTATAGCGGAAGAGCTGTTTATCGCGCGCGACACCGTCCGCTGGCACCTCCGAAGTCTCTACGCAAAGCTTGGCCTCCACGACCGTCAAATCGCTGCGGGATTATTCGCTCTCGACGATCCCGGCGACATCGTGTAAACATTTCATTCGAGGGAGCGGCGCAACCGATGCGGCGTTCGAAGTTGCCACTCGCGCCCTGGTTGGACGGGCCCGAAGCTGTGCGCCCTCTTCCGGTCACGTTTGCAGCGCTTCTGTGTGCATTTTGCAGCAGCCACGGGTTCGATCGCCCGGGCGAGCCTCAGTAGATCAGCGCATGAGTAGCCCCGAACTTGAGGGAGCAGAGGTCCATTTTTTCTTACCGAATATACCTGATAATCCGGATCAGTACCTAAGGGGAGGGGAAAATCACTCCTTGGCAATCCTGCCTTGAGAGCTTACGTTATCTTCAGCAGTTTGTATTGAACTTTACGCGGTACGTTTAACCCCGGGGGGTAACACTCGTGTTCTCGTACAAGTACGCCGCTGCAAGTGCCCTTATCTTGTTTTTTGTGTATGCTGCCCCGCGGAAGGCTGTCGCCGACTCTGGAGCACCTGTTCTCAATCCATCGCTGCCTTCGCAGCTCTTACCTCCGCTTCTGACACCCGTGACCAGGACACTCACGGGCATCGTCTCGCTGCTTACCAACTCCCGCGATATGAAGCTGCTGGTTCTGGCTGCTGATGGGACAGAGCCAAGCTTTGCCGCGATTCGAACGATCCTCGGACAGATCGGTGTGCCTTATGACGCCGTCGTCCTTACACAAACTGGAGGAAAACTTCCTCCGCTGAACAATTTCCTCAAGGGCTATTATCAGGGAATAATCTTGACCACGGGCAACCTCGCCACGTGCACAACGAATCCGTGTTCGATTGCTCTTCCAGCCGAGGGCTGGCTCGCGCTTGACAAGTATGCCGCCAGTTACGGGGTCCGTATTTTGAGTTACTACACATTTCCAGACCCCAGGTACGGACTGACCTGGACCGGCGTAGCGCTGCCGGGCGGAACAGCGAGTTTTCTGCCGGCCTCGTCCGCGGTATTTCCGGATCTGAACCGCGCCAATCCGGTGCCGGTCAGCAACAGCTTCGTGTACGCCGCACTTCCGGTTGCCGGCGCTGGTGAAACTACCACGCCCATCCTCACGATCAACGGCGGCATCGCCGGTGTGACGCACCGGAAAGGGGACGGCCGCGAATATCTGGCGCTCACGTTCGATAACAATCCGTTTCTCCTGCACTCCCTGGCGTTCGGCTACGGGCTCGTGAACTGGGTGACCAAAGGGGTGTTCCTGGGTCATCGCAAGGTGTATTTCTCGCCGCAAGTCGACGATATTTTTCTCGGCAATGACTTGTTCGACTCCACGCTCGCGGCTTGCAAGCCACCGGGCTTCCAGTTGGACCCGACCGTCGACCCCGCATCTCAGTGTCCGAACCTGCGCATCACGGGCGGCGATCTCAACGCGATCCGCACGTGGCAGGACCAGATGAACAGCGGCCAGGCAGGAAAAATCAAAGTGACGATGGCGTACAACGGGTTCGGGACAACCGCAGCCGGTGGCGCGCCGCCGGGAGATTCGTTGACAGCCGCGGCAACGCAGAACCGATCGCAATTCTTCTGGGTGTCCCATACCTACGATCACGAAAACCTCGATTGCTTCAACCCCGTGCCGAACAGCGGCGTCTGCACGCCGGCGACTTACTCGCAGTCGCTCACCGAGATTAACAGTAACCGCTCGGTCGGCCAGAGTCTCGGCCTCATCGAAGACTTGTCCAGTATGGTGACGCCCAATGTTTCGGGTTTGAACAACCCGAACTTCCTTTCAGCGGCAGCTTCGAAAGGCATCCGTCAGGTGGTGATGGATGCGTCATCCCTCGCCCCGGGTTTCGCGCACAACAGCGCCATTCCGAATGCGCACCGCTCGTCAATCTTGATGATTCCGAGGCGGCCGACGAACATTTTCTACAACACTTCTACGGCGTGGCCGGGAGCCCCGGGTTCGCAACCGGACGAGTACAACCACTTTTTCGGACCACTCGGCATCGCCCGAATCGGGGGGCCGGGTGGGCCGCCATTCTTCACGATGAATCAAACGTACGCCCAGATCGTGGAGCGCGAGGCTGATTTCATCGTGAGGAACATGCTGCGCGGCGAAGTCTTTCCGGTGATGCTCCACCAGGCCAACTTGTGGCGGTATGACGGCGTGAACAGTCTCCTGACGGACCTCGGCTCAGCGGTGCTGAACCGCTTTCGCAGTCTGTCGCCTGTACCAGTGAACAGTCTTTCCATGTCTTCGATCGGAGACATCGTTGACGATCGGATGTCCTTCAACAGCTCCGGAGTCTCGGCGACACTCTTGCCGGGCCTGAGCATGACCATCCGGGTCTCCCGCTCCGCCAGAATACCCGTGACGGGCATCTGCCGCGCCAATTGCGAAAGCTACGGCAGCCAGCCCATCTCGTACTTCTCGGCCAACCCGCTTCTTCCGACGATCGTTCTGCTTCCGT
Organism: Bryobacteraceae bacterium; assembly: GCA_050746825.1. Taxonomy (GTDB): domain Bacteria; phylum Acidobacteriota; class Terriglobia; order Bryobacterales; family Bryobacteraceae; genus JBOGMR01. The sequence goes on from JBOGMR010000574.1 coordinate 3,600, forward strand.
AATCGAAAAGGGGTGAACCTATGAAGCTGTTGATAAGCTGTCTGATCGCAGTTGTCTGTTTCGGCGCGACACCGAACCACGGCGCGCTGACGCTCGACGAGACGCTGCGCGCTGTGGTCAACCGGCGCGGCATCGAGGACATCGACGTCGAGATTGCGCAATCGCGCCTTCGGATGCTTGAAGCGGCCGCCAAACCGCGCGTCGATTGGACTCCTCAACTCGGCCTTCTTTCACTTGCCAACCCGATCGCCTTGGCAACAAGCTTCGGCGCCGGTCTTCTCTGGCGTCAGGGCGCGGTATCGCCGGCAGCCGTTCTCGACGCCCGTCTGGACGTCTTCGGGGCAGAACTCGCCAGGCGGCGGCGCCGCTTCGAACGGGAAGTCGAGCTGACGCGGACATACTTCGAAGTGACGGAAAACCAGAAGCTCGCCGAGAGAGCGTGCAACTCCGTCGCCGATGCCACGACGCGGCGTGACGAGCTCCTGCAACGATTATCGGTCGCGTTGCTGACTCGGGCCGATCTCCTGCGTCACGAACAGGAGATCCTCAATCGTCAGGTCGATTGCAGCC
>JBOGMR010000575.1:0-2947 GCA_050746825.1 Bryobacteraceae bacterium
GCCGAATACGGAACCTTGTTTCCTCGCGACCCCGACAACCTGAAACGGCCGGCCATCGATCTGTAGCGTCTTACCCACAGGATCGACATTGGCGAAGAACTTCTCCTTGATGTCGTTGCCGATGAAAACTACGCCGACTCGTTTGCTGTCTTCCGAGTCGGACAGGAACCGCCCCTGGGCCGTTTGCATGTTGCTGATGACCGCCATATTCGCGGTGACGCCGGTCAACTGAACGTCGCGGACATGCTCGTTGCCGTAGCGCAACGCCACGCCGCGCCAGGCCTCCATCCCCACCTCGCGAATGAGCTGCGCGTGCTCCTTGATAAAGTAAAACTCCTCGCGGCAGAGCAGCGGGCTCCGGCGCTGCAAATCGAGAAGCTTCTTCGGGTCGACCTGCCCCATCATAGCGACGCGGCGGACGCGGAAGCCGTCCGTGCCCATGTCCGAGACTTGCTGTGCGATGTAGACGTCCATGCCGTGAATGACGGACATGACGGCGATGAGTGTAGCGGTAGAGAGGATAATCCCGAGCAGGGTTAGGGCGCTGCGAAGGATGTTGGAACGTAGGGATCGGGCGGCCACACCGATAGCTTCACGGAATGGAGCCGAGATCAGCATTCAACAGGAAGACGCAATTGGAGGGGAAAGAGTTCCCGGACCGAAGGGCTGCTGGTTTACAATGGGCAGGTCGGAGATCTGCTCCACGATGTCCCAGAGACTTTTCTTACTACTGACCGCATTCGCCTCCCTGCTCGCCGCCGAGTTTCGCTCCGTCGAGATCCGCGTCGGCGGCATCGAGTGCCTCTCCTGCGCGGCCTCGATCGAAAAATACCTGCGCAAGATCAAGGGCGTGGAGTCGGCGGCGTTTCGGACATCGGACGCAGTTGCCCTGATTGCGCTCGCCCCCGACAATCGCGTCTCACTGGCGGAGATTCGGGACGCGTTGAAACGTCTCGGGTACACTCCGCAGGACGCAAAGGTACAGGTCCGCGGTACTGCGATCTCCGAGAGCGGCCAGTGGAAGCTGCGGCTCAGCGGAACCGAACAAAGCTACGTGTTGGATCCGGCGGGCGCCGGGATTGAAGCCGGCAACGTCACTGTGGAAGGCGAGATCCGGCCTTCGACCGGCCGGCAGGAACCTGAGGTTCTGAGAGCCAAGACCATCAAGCGCGAGTGAGCGCGCGCATGTGCGCCGAAGCGGCCGATGCGAGACCGCTCAAGTTGTACCCGCCTTCGAGTACGGAAACCAAACGGCCGCCGGCGTGCTTGCCGGCCATCTCCATCGCGACTTCGGTCAACTCGGCGAACTCGGCGTCGGTCAGCGTGAACCGGCCGAGCGGGTCGCCGATGCGCGAATCGAATCCGGCCGAAAGAATGATCAGGTCCGGCTTGAATCGATCGGCGGCGGGCTTCAGTTTGTCGCGAAACGCCCCGAGGATTTCTTTTCTCCCGGCGCCCGCCGGGAACGGGCAGTTCAGCGTCGTGCCCTTCCCGGCGCCTTCGCCGGTTTCGTGCGCCATGCCCGTCCCGGGATACCACGGCGACTGGTGCGTGCTGAAGAAGAACACTGAGCCGTCGCTGTAGAAGATGTCCTGCGTACCGTTGCCGTGATGCACATCCCAGTCGGCGATCAGCACGCGAGCGGCGCTGTGCTTCTTTTGCGCATAGCGAGCACCGATGGCTACATTGTTGAAGATGCAGAAGCCCATGCCGCGATCGGGCGTCGCGTGATGGCCGGGCGGGCGCACCACGCAGAAAGCATTCTTCGCCTTTCCGCCGAAAACCACGTCGACCGCGTTGAGCACGCCGCCTGAGGCTTCGAGCGCAACGTCAAGCGAGCGCGGGCTGACCATCGTGTCGCCCGTGACCAGGTCGTGAACGCCGCGGCTGAGACCGCCGATCTGCCGCCGCACGGTTTGGATGTAGTCGCGCGAGTGGCACAGCGCGACCTCGTCGTCGGTGGCCTTGCGAAACGGGATGCGGTACGCTGTCTTCGCGAGACCCTCGCGATCCAGCGCCTGCACGACCGCCTCGAATCGATCCGGCCGTTCGGGGTGGCCGTCGCCCGTCAGATGCTGTTTGCTGATCGGGTTCGCGAGCAGGCCCGTCACCGCGCCGTGTTCTCCACGAGACAGATTATGCCATACGGCCGCGACATCCACGTGGTACAACGGATAACCATGAATGTTCTACTTGCGGTGGTTCTCCTCTGCGCGGGCGCGCCAGTTATGGCTGCGCAGACCATCGTGCTCAAGGCGGCGCGGCTGTTCGACGGCAAGTCAGGCTCCCTGCAAACGCCGGGACTGGTCGTGGTCAACGGACCGAAGATTGTGGCGGCCGGCGGCGGCCAAAGCATTCCGCCGGATGCAGAGGTTCGCGATTTGGGCGATGCGACCCTGCTGCCGGGATTCATGGACGCGCACACGCACTTGCGAGGCGAGCGGACCGGAGACAGTAAGGCCGATACGCTCGAGCGGCTGCAAGCCACAGTGCCGGAGATGACGCTGCATGCGGCGGCGCTGGCGCGCAAGACGCTGATGGCCGGCTTCACGACTGTGCGCGATCTCGGGTCGAACGACTTCATCGACGTCGGCCTGCGCAACGCGATTGCGCGCGGGCTGACGGAAGGGCCGCGGATACTCGCGGCGGTGCGCGGCATCGGCACGATCGGGGGCCATTGCGATCCCACCAATAGCTTCCGCTTCGGCGTCGTGCAACCCGGTGCGGACCAGCCCACCGTGGCGACCGGTCCGGACGCGATGCGCGCCGCCGTGCGCTGGAACGTGAAGTACGGCGCCGACGTGATCAAAACCTGTGCGACCGGTGGTGTGCTTTCGCTCAACGACGACGTCGATTCGCCCCAGTTGACTCAAGAGGAGCTGAACGCCCTGGTCGACCAGGCGCACACCATGCGGCGCCGCGCGGCGGCTCACGCCCACGGTGCGGA
>JBOGMR010000576.1:0-7669 GCA_050746825.1 Bryobacteraceae bacterium
GGTCGTGGCCGCGTGGACGAACCTTCACGCGAGCTTTTTCCTCGCGCCGCTCATCGCGCTGCTCTACGCGTTGGCGCACTGGGCACGTCCGCTCATCTGGGACGTCGACCGCGCCGCCGAGCACGCGCGCGCGCGATGGTTTCTGCTGGCGGCGCTGGTTTCGGCCGCGGCCACGCTGGTGAATCCATACGGCTGGCAACTGCACCGTCACGTCGCGGCCTACCTCGGCGATTCCGAATTGCTGGGCCGAATCGGCGAATTCCAGAGCTTCAATTTCCACGCGGAGGGCGCGCTCCAGATCTTGCTGACCGTGGCTGTCGCAATGGCCGGTGGAGTCGCGGCACTGGCGCAGAAACGCCTGGCCCATTTTCTGATGGCGGCTCTGCTGACTGCCGCCGCGCTGCGTTCGGCGCGCGGTCTTCCGCTGGTTGCACTGCTGGTGCTGCCGATCGCCGGCGGCGCCATTACGTCGGCACTCGAAACCGCCCGCGTGCGCTGGCCGTTGAGGCTCCGTTTCGACGCGTTCCTCGCGTACTCGCGGAGGCTTCGGGCCATCGACAACGGGCTCGGGGGCTGGGTGTGGGCGGTCGTCGCGATCGGCTTGGCCGGGGTGTGGCTCAGCGTTCCGGCAGTCGCCGCGCGAACAGGGTTTCCGCCTGACCAGTTCCCTGTCGCCGCCGCCGGGCGCGTCGCAGCACTGCCTGACGGCGCGCGCCTTCTCGCGCCCGACAAGTTCGGCGGCTACCTGATCTACCGCTTCGCCGGCCGGCGGAAAGTTTTTTTTGACGGCCGCAGCGACCTCTATGGCAGCGAGTTCATGAAGCAGTACGCGCGCCTGATGCAGGTGCGCCCCGGGTGGCGCGAGCAGCTCGACGCCTACCGCTTCACACACGCGTTGTTACCCAACGACTACTCGCTCATCCCGGCGCTCGAATCGCTCGGATGGACACCGCTCTACCGCGACTCGGTGGCGACGCTCCTGGAGAAGCCATGATGTTGGCAATGCCTATCCGGGTGGCGCTCAGCGCCGTGCTCGTCACCGCCGCCTTCATCGACTGGCGCGCGCGGCGTATCCCGAACTGGCTCACGCTGCCCGCGGTGCCGGCGGGCGTGGCCGCACAGACTCTCTACGCGGACGGCTTTTGGTACGGACTCGCCGGCGCTCTGGCAGCCGCGGCGCTGTTCTTTCTCCCGTTCGCCGCCGGCGCACTCGGAGCCGGCGATGTCAAGCTGTTCGCGGCGGTCGGGGCCTTCGTGGGGATAAGGAACTTGCTTGCAGTGTTCGTGTTGGTAGCTTTGATTGGTGGGATTCTGGCGCTCGTGGTGTCTCTGCGCGCAGGCGCCCTTGGGCGCGTGTTGCGCAGCTCCGCCGGTATTCTCGGCGCGCTCGGGCGCCGCGATTGGGCGGAGCTGAAGCAGCGCAGCGATGTGGATCGGCCGGATGCGCTTCGGCTTGCCTACGGCGTAGTCATCGCCGTGGGCACGCTGTTATTCTTGTGGGTTCCGCGCTGAACGACTGGTGAGGATACAGGGGAGAAATATGGACCGGCAGAAGATTCTGATGATTTTCGGCGTGGCGTGGCTCTCGGCCGCGCTGCTCACCTGGCTGTTCATCTCCCAGACCCGCGGCCCCAAAAAGGAAAAGACCGCCCGCGTCATGGCGGCCGTCCGCGACCTGCCGATCGGAACCCGCCTCAAGAAAACCGATCTGAAACTCGTCGAGGTCCAGGAGAAAGACCTGCCGCGCGGCGCGCTGTTCCAGGACCGCGAAGCGCTCGACCGCGCCCTGCTGGTTCCAATCTACGCCAACGAGCCCATCGTCAATGCGAAGCTCACCAACTCGGTGGGAGCCGAAGGCGTGCCGGCCACCATTGAGGCGGGCAAGCGCGCCATGTCCGTGCAGATTTCCGACGTAAGCGGCGTGGCCGGCCTGATCCAGCCCAACTCGCGCGTCGACGTTCTGTTCACCCGGCCCGGCAGCATGGCCGAAGCCATCACCACCACCATCCTGCAGAACGTCCGCGTGTTGGCGATCGGACGCATCGTGCAGGTCGGCCAGACGATCGACCCGAAGGCGCCGCGAATGCCTGTCGCGACATTGATCGTCACGCCGGAAGAAGCGCAGAAACTCGAACTCGCCAAAAATCAGGGCAAGATCAGTCTCGCGCTGCGCAATCCGCTCGATCAGTCGTCGCAGGAGGATGTGCAGCCGGTAACGACTGACGCGCTCGATCCCGTGATCAGTGCGCGCCTCGCACGCGCCCGCCGCGGGCGCACCACGCGCGTGAGCGGCAAGGTTCCGAATCTCGACGATCCGCAGGTGTGGCAGGATCTGACCGGCGAAAAGAAACTGGTTGACAAGGATAAGGAACGAGCCAAGGCCGAAGAAGAGGCACGCAAGAAGAAGGAACAGGAGAAGCCCCGGCTGGTTGTGGATGTCTTCCGCGGCGATAAGCACGTGCAGGAAATCTTCCGATGAGAACGCCGAACTTGCTCGTCCTGTTGACTCTGCTCGCCGCCGCATCACAGGCGCCCGCCCAGACGCTGCCAACGCGCGACCTCCCTCTCATCACGGGACGCGGCGAGCTGCTCCAGTTCGAGCGTGATATTCAAAAGGTTGCCATCGCCGAGCCGAAGATCGCGGATGCCGTCGTCATCTCGCCGCGCGAAGTGATGGTCAACGCCAAAGGACCCGGCAAGACGACACTGATCATCTGGGACGGAGGGGCACAGCCGAACCGCTACAACGTCAATGTCGCCGACGACACCAGCGCGTCCGATACCGCGCGCGGCGAGCTGCAGACTCGCCTCGGCGAACAGGTCAAGGTCTCAGGCAGCGGCGACACGATCGTACTGACGGGCGCGGTCAAAGACGCGGAAGAGGTCAAGCGTGCGACAAGCCTGGCTTCGGCGCTGGCAAAGAACGTCGTCAACCTTTTGCAAATACCGCCTCCCCCGGATCCGCGGCAGATCCTCCTGCAAGTCAAGTTCGCCAGCATCGACCGCGTCGGACTCTCCGAGATCGGCTTCAATTATTTCAGCCGGAACGACAAGCTCCTCGGCGAAGTGACCACGCAGCAGTTTCAATCGCCGCGCTTCAGCCAGCTCCAGTTTCAGGGCGGCCAGTTCTCCAACGCCACCGTGAATTTCGCCGACCTCCTCAACCTGTTTGCGTTTCGTCCCGACCTGAATATCGGCGCAACCATCAAGGCGCTGCAAAGCCGCAACCTGCTGCAGATGTTGGCTGAGCCTAACCTCATTACCCTGGAGGGCAAGGAGGCCAGCTTCCTGGCGGGCGGCTCGTTCCCCTTTCCGGTGCTGACCACGACATCAACCGGTGGCGCCACCTCGCCTGTCGTCACCGTGCAGTTTCGACCGTTCGGCGTCCGGTTGGATTTCACCCCCGCTGTGACGGCGTCCGGAGCGATTCATCTGAAGGTCGCGCCGGAAGTCAGTTCACTCGATTTCGCCAACGCCGTCACGTTGCAGGGATTTCTGATCCCCGCCGTCGCGCAGCGCCGCGCCGAGACCGAAGTGCTGCTTAAGGATGGCGAGAGCTTCGCCATCGCCGGCCTGATCGACAATCGCGTCATTCAAACGCTGACGCGCATTCGCGGTCTGGGAGACATTCCCATCATCGGGAATCTGTTCCGCAGCAGGGCCACGCGCAAATCGGTGGACGAGCTGCTGGTGGTCATCACGCCGCACTTCGTTAAACCGCTCACGCCTGAGGAGAAAGCCAAACTGCCGGACTTCCCGGAGACCTTCCTGCCGACCGTGGCTGAGGAGCAGAAGGGCAAGAGGCAGAAGCAAAAAGAGAAAACTCCCGAGGCCGGCAAGCCGGAGTTCGTCGGACCGCGCGGCCACCAGGAGCCCAAAGAGGAGAAGAAGTAGATGAGCAGGCGTGGAGCAGGTCTCCGGCCTGCCCAGCAGAAATCGGCCGGATTCGGTGGGCCAGGCGGTGTCGCCCGCCCAATCACGCATCACACCGAACGCGGCGCCATGTCGCTCCAACTCATCGTGCTGATGGCTCCCGTACTGTTCGGCCTCATGGGCTTCGGCCTCGACCTTGGCCGCCTCCTTCTGGTCCGAGGTGAATTGAACGCCGCCGCTGAAGCCGCCGCTCTCGCCGCCGCCGCCAAGCTGATCGGCAACGAAGCCGCGCTCGAACAGGCCAACGCTGCCCTGCGGCTCACTCTCGACGACGGCGGCGGCCGCGGCAACCGATACAACTTCGGATCGCTCGTGATCGGCGAATCCACCGGCTTCCTGAACAGCCAGGTGCCCGACCCCGAGTACTTCACGGCCGCCGTGGACGCGATCGGCGAGGACTCCGCGGCCAGCGGCGTCTCCGGCGCCAGCGGATCGACCGCGCGTTACGTTCGCGTCAATCTGAACGCCGAAGCGCCGCTGCTGTTCTGGGGTCTTCTCGCGCTGGGGCAGGAGCGCAAGACCCTGGTTTCAGCGCGCGCCGTGGCGGGCATCAGCCCGCCGCTGTGCACCGCATGCACGATCGAGCCGTTCGCGATCGCGGCGCTCTCTGTCGATGACCCTGTCGACTTCGGCTTCGTCCCCGGCACTCGCTACACGCTCGGCTTCCAGTGCAACGGCAACCCGACCAACAACCAGGGCCCGCTCCCGGCCACCACACAGCGGCTGCCGTATTTGATTATCGATCGCCTGAACGCCGGGAGCATCCTCGAAGAGAGCCAGCAGCTCTATCGCGCCGGCGCCCAGGGATTGCCTGGCTCAACGGTATCCGCGCAGTCATGCATCTCGGTGAACGCCGAGGAAATCGGCTGGGCCAGCGCCACTCCCAACGCCTGCCAGTTGAACCAGGTGGCCGCGTCCGTGCGCGCGGCGGTGTGCGGTCTTGCGTCACGGTTCGACGTCGTACCGCCCGGCGCCTGCACCGTCGTCACTGATGTCGACACGCTCGCGGCTTCCTACATCCCCGATTCCGACATCTCCGAGCTCGACGATTACACGCAATATACCGGGAACGCGCGCCGCGTCATCACGATTGCCGTTGTCGACACGCTAAACGTCGCCGGGCCGATGCTGGTGCAGGGTTTCCGCCAGTTTCTCGTGGAGCCGAACCAGAACGACGTCAACATCAACCCGGGCGACGGAAATGCCCGCTTCGGCGCGCTATACATCGGCAGCGTCGAACCCGTGCGGCAAGGGCGCTTCCACGGATGCTCGATCACGGCCGGTCCGGGGAAGGTGGTCCTGCATCGATGAGATCGCGCCGCGGCAACGCGCTGCTCGAGACCGCCCTGTTCATCCCGATTCTTGTCACGCTGCTGGTGGGGATGGTGCAGATCGGCAAGGTCACCTACGTTTACTACACGCTGCGCAAGACGCTGTACACGGCGGCGCGATTCGCGGGAGTGCAGCAAGGCGTCAACTTCTGCGACGCCACCGACGCCGTCGTGACGTCGGCCAAGAATTTCGCGCTCACCGGAACCACTGACGAAGGCGCCGACCCCATCCTCCCCGGCCTCACCGCGGATCGCGTGCAGATTCGCATCGAGCGATTCACTCGCGAAAGCGGCGAACTCGGCGAATGTGACTGCTCCGCGACCGGATGCGACATCGCCTCGGGCGGCCAGCCTCCCGATTATCTCGTCGTCTCGATTCCAGACGGTTACGAAGTGCAGCTCCGCATTCCGTTCCTGACCGTGGACCCGATTCTGCTACGCCCGCAGATCCGGGTCCCCTACGGAGGGACGTGATGCGACCTCTGTGGCGCAGGCGCTTTCGAGAATCCGCGGGCCGCTCTCTACCGGCTCCGTGCGGGGCCTCACAGCCTCCTCAGGCGCGGCTGCCCTCGCCACGCGGCCAGTCCGGGCAGGCCTCCGTCGAAACCGCCCTCCTCTACGCCGGCGTGATTCTCCCCTTGATCTTCGCCATCATCTTCGCCGCCGAGATGCTCTGGGTCTGGCACAGTGTCGTCGACTTCACCCGCGACGGCGCCCGCTACGCTTCCACGCACTGCTGGCAATCCGGGGCCGACAACGTGCTCAACTACATGCGTACCCACGTCCCGCGCATGATCGATATGGACCAGTTCCAGGGCGGCGCCGCCGAGGTCGCCGTAGAATATTTCTCGCGCGATCCGGACACGGGCGCGCTGGTCGCGTTCTCCTGCGACGGCGGGGATTGCAGCTCCCAGTGCATACCCGACGCGGTCTCGATACGCGTCACGAATTACGAGTTCCGCCGTTTCGTGAATTTTCTCGGCCTGCCGCCGGTTCGAATTCCCGAATTTCGGACGTCGCTTCCGATCGAGAGCGCCGGCTGCGATCCCGAGCAAGGAGCTTGCCTGCCGTAAAACGAAGGTTCCTGACATGTCCAACCCTATCGCCATCATGATCGCTTCCGGCGACGAGCATTTCCGCGAGATGGTCCGCGAAAATCTGCTCAACGCCGCCAATGCCAAGGTGGTCGCCGAGTATCTCGAGATCTCGCCCAACCTCTACATCCGCGTGCTGCAGGATCTCGAGCGCCATCCCCACGCCGCGCTCGTCATTGACCTCGCCGCAGACGCCGAAAACAGTTTGAAGGCTCTCGAAAAGGTCAAGCAGGCCGCGCCCGGCATCTACATCATCGCGTCGAATTACCACGCCGACGGCGAAACCGTCATCAGCGCGCTGCGCGCCGGCGCCAATGACTTCCTGCTGCAGCCGCTGAAGCGCACCGAGTTCCGCGAGGCGGTGGGCCGTCTCGAGCGAGCGCCGCGCCGCTCGGGTGCGAGCGAGAGCAAGATCGGCAAGGTCTACACGTTCGTAGGAGCGAAGGGTGGAGTGGGCGCCACATCGCTCGCGGTGAACTTCGCCGCGGTTCTGGCGCAGCGCAAACAAACCACGGTCCTGATCGATCTCGATTGGACCGCCAACGACGCCGCCATGCAACTCGGCGCTACTCCGCAGTACACGCTGCTCGAAGTCGCCGAGAATCTCAACCGCATGGACCAGGCGCTCTTCGAAGGCTTCGTCACGCGCGACCCGCTCGGCTTCTTCCTCGTCGGCCCGCCCGATTCGCTCGATCATCGCGGCTTCTTCACCGAGCACATGTTCCGCGAGTTCGCCACGTTCCTCGTCGAAAAGTACGATGCGGTTGTAATCGACGGAGGCCGCGCTATCTCGGATGAAGTCGTGCTCGGCGCCTGCCAGGTCTCGACGACGGTGTTCCTGGTGGCGACTCAGGAGTTCCCTTGCATTCGAAATACCCAGCGCTACGTCGCGTACCTGATGCGCATGGGCTTCAACCAGGACCAGATCAAGGTGATCGTCAACCACTATACGAAAAAGCCCGGCCCGAACCATGCGAGCCTGGAGCAGATTCAACAGACTCTCAATCAGCCTGTGTTCTACGGCATTCCGGGCTCCGCCGCGATGCTTGCGGCCGTCAATCGCGCGCGCCCGATGGTCGCGAACCGCGAAGCTGCCGGCGATCTGGATCGGATCTTCCGCGCCTTCGTCGACAAGGCCACCGGAGCGAAGCCGGCCGGCCCCGCGGCCGCGCCGGCAGCAGCCAAGAAATCAGCATGAAGAGTGCTCGCTCAGGGAAGACGAAACCGTCTGCCTCGCAGAGCGGCAAAGCCACAACCAAAAACAATCGCCGGCTGAAGCCGGCGATGGGCAGACTGAAGTCTGCCCCACCA
>JBOGMR010000577.1:0-3571 GCA_050746825.1 Bryobacteraceae bacterium
TCCGCCCTGCGCGCGCCGAATGGATGGGTGCGGCACTCGGCGCCGGACTCCTGGCCAAGGCCTATTTCGTTGCGGCTGTTCCCGCCGTGTTCCTCCTGTTCGCGCAAGCCCGGCAAGCCGCGCGTGCGCTCCAGGCGTTCGCCGTCACGGCGCTCGTCGCGGGTTGGTGGTATTGGCGTAACCGCCAGGCGACGGGAGTCTGGTCGGGCGTCCCCGACGACGCGGCCGCTCACCACGCGTCCCTCTCCCGCTGGATCGACGGAATCCTCCAAACCCGCTGGGCCGAGGCGCTCGACTCGACGCTTCTCTCGCACCTCTGGTTCGGCAACTGGAGTTTTCTGCAGGTGCGGAGTTGGATGTATCACTTCTTCTATCTCGTGATCGCGCTGGCGGCTGCCGGCCTGTTCTGGCGAATGCGGCGCGGCGCGCGCACCCTGGTTCCGCTAGTCCTCTTCTATGGCTTCTTCTGGGCTGCGCTCGCTTACAGCGTCCTGATCACCTATCTGGCGCGTGGCGTCTCGGCGACCACCGGCTGGTATCTTTACTGCCTGGTCATCGTGGAAGTGATTCTCGCCACCGCCGGCCTGGCCGCGCTGCTGCCACGCAGCGCGCACCGCGCGATTCTCCCCGCCGGAGCATTCTGCTTCATGGCGCTCGACCTCTATGCCACCCACTTCGTCCTCATTCCGTATTACACAGGTCTCATCGCTCACCGGCCCGGTGGGGGAGTGACAGCGTTTCACCTCGATGCTGGTGCGCGCCTCGGATGGGGCGAGCTGATCCGGCGCCTGTGCGTCAACAAGCCCGATTGGGTGACGCCCGAGGCGCTCGTGGCCGGTTGGCTGCTCTTTCTAGCGGCGACAGCCGCTGCATTCTTTATCACGCTCGCGCCGTCGCGTGCCCCGGATTCCGGTATGCTGGATGTGAAATGAGGGTCAGGATCACGTCCACCTTCGCCTTGCGGGTGTCCCTTGTGCTGCTGCTCGCACTCGCCGTTTTGGCGGCCCCGCAGCGAAGGAAGAAAAAGGAAGAAGACATCACGCAAACGCTCGAGCTGCCCAAAGATCCTCCAGCGGCAGCCACCGCCGAGACGCAGAAACTCGTCTTCCATGTCTCACCGCTCTCGGCCAAGGGCCTGCTCTCGCAGCAGACTCGGGACGCTCTTCGCGCGCTCTCCCGCGCTTCGAGCGGCGCGGCGATCGTGAAGCTTCGCGCGTTTGTCGCCGGCAGCGGCGACCTCCGCCGCGTCCCCTCTATCGTCAGCGAGACCTTCACGGAACGGAAGCAGCCGCTGCCCGCAGTCACCGTCGTCCAGGTCGGCGGCCTCCCGCTCGAAGGCGCTCAGGTTGTTATCGAGTCCATCGCCGTCTCCCGCAAACCGGTCAACCCGCACGGACTGGCCTTCGTCTCGGGACAAGCCGATTCATCGAACCAAGTCGTGCCGAAGGTTGCGCCGCTCGCCGAAAAATCGATCGCCAACATCAACACCGCGCTCAAAGGCGTGGGGCTCGATGCGACCGACGTGCTGCGTGTCACTTGTCTTCTCAGCTCGCTCGAGGATTTTGCGGCCGTGCGAAACGTCGTTGCAAGCGGCTACCCGAAAGCCGCGCTCAACTTCGTCCAGCTCCAACGCGCGCCCGCGCGCAGCGTCGTCGAATGCGAGGCCGTCGCGCGCCTGCGGCAAGCAGCCCCCGAACCTCTGCGCTTCGTGAATCCGCCGGGCCTCCCCGCCTCGCCCAATTTTTCGCATGTCGCGCTGGTGTCCGCTCCCAAGGTGATTCTCACCGGCACCCAAATCGCATTCGGCTATCAGGACTCCGACGCGCGCCTCGCGTTCCAGCGGTTGGCCAAGGTCGTCGAGCAGTCCGGCTCCTCCATGCACGACGTCGCCATGTCCAGCATCTATCCGCTCTCGAATTCGCTTGCGGAGCAAGTGCGCCGCATCCGCTTCGAGTTCTACGACAAGGCGCGCCCGCCCGCGAGCACGATGCTGCCGTTTGAGGGACTGCCCGGAATGGAGGCCGGCTTCGCGGTGGACGTGGTGGCCGTGGCAAAGTGACCGGACGCTATCGGGCTCGGCTCGAAGGAACCGTGGGCGCCAGCACCAACTCCACCGCTCTAGCCAGATCTTCCGCTTCGTCGATACGCGCGCCGCTTGCTGCTCGCAGGCTGTTGACGGCAGCGCGATGTTCGAGGCCGTAGCCGGTCGCGACATGGATCGCTCCCTGCAGACCGGCGCGAACCGCCGCTTCAATGTCGCAGACCTTGTCGCCCACCAGCCACGATTTGTCGAGGCGCAGGTGCAGGCAGCGGGCGGCCTCCTCAATCATGCCCGGGTTGGGTTTCCGAAACGGGTGAGCCGTGTGCGCCAGTGCTTCGATCGTCGCGTCAGGATGAAACGCGCAAGCCCACTCGCCATCCAGCCAGCCACCGGCAGCGGCCAGATCCGTCGCAATCCTCTCTTGAACGTCTTTGAACGCATCCCATCCGTAGTAGCCCCGGCCGATGCCCGCCTGGTTGGTCACCACCACGACGGCGACGCCGGCCCGATTCATTCGCGCGATCGCATCGAGGGCTCCCGGCAGGTAGCGGACCTGACAGGGGTCATGCAAATATCCAATCTCCTCGATGATCACGCCATCGCGATCGAGAAATACAGCGGGCCGCTGGAGCGTTGTGGCCGGGGCAGTGAATCGCCGGTGGAGGCCGTCTAAATCTTGGGCGTCCACACGTATTCGCCCCTGGTGTTGATGTAGCCGAGTTTGCCTTCGACGCTCACTTGCGCGAGGCCGCGCAGAAACGCAGTCGCCTCGGTAAACTTCGGAGGGATCACCATTTTTCCGGCTTTGTCGATGTAGCCCCATTTCATGCTGGGATCGAGGACGGGCGCGAGGCCTTCGACGAACGAATGGGCCTGGACGAATTTAGGGTCGATCACCATGTCGCCCTGCTTGTTGACGAAGCCCCACCGATTGGTGTTCAGAGGCTGCACCGGCGCGAGGCCTTCGGAAAACTGGCCGGCCTTCTGAAATTTCGGCTCAATCGCTTTCTTGCCGCTGGGATCGAGGTAACAGAATTGTTCACCCATGTAGCGCGCCGCCGCCAGACCCTCGGAAAAAGCTCCGCCGTCGGCGAGCGTGTGCGGAATCAGAAACTTGCCCTTGGTGTCGATGAAGCCGGCTGTCCTTACCGGGTTACCGAAAATCATCTCGGCGACGATTACCAGAGCTCGTCCTTCTGAGAATTCGCTCACAAACGCGTACTTGGGCTCGATTACAAATTTTCCGGTTGTGTCGATCACGCCGAATTTACCGTCCTGCCTTACGGCGGCGAGGCGCTCGCTGAAAACGTTCGCGGCCTCGTAGACGGGCTTGATCTTGAAGTCGCCGTTCTTGTCGACGTAGCCCCACTTTCCATTAGAGTCCCGCGCCGGCGCCAGGTCGTCGGCGAAGCGCATGGCACCCGCGAATTTCGGCGCGATGGCCTGCTTGCCTTGAGCGTTCATGAAGCCCCACTTGCCGTCGACCACGATCGGAAACAGCGGATTGGGATCTTCGGTCTTGCCTGAGGT
>JBOGMR010000578.1:0-5094 GCA_050746825.1 Bryobacteraceae bacterium
GATGGGCAGACTGAAGTCTGCCCCACCAAGCGCCGGCACGAGTGCCTGCGCCACGTCCACCAGACGAAATCTGCGCGGAAGGCGAAGAGATTTCGACTGAGTGTTGCTGCGAAGCCGCGCTGTGCCACATCCGATAAGCCATGCACCTGCTGCCGACTGAAGATGAAGTTGTGCGCGTGCTGCGCGACACGGGCGCGCTGCGTGACGGGCACTTTGAGTATCCGAGCGGCATGCATTCGAACGAATATCTGCAGGTGCCGCTCGCGATGCGCTACTACCAGCACGCGCGCACGCTGAGCGTGGGCCTGAGCCGGCTGCTTCGGGCGAATCCGGAAATCCGCGCGATGATCCCGGAGCTGTCGATCGTGGCTCCCGCAACCGGCGGGCTCCCGGTGGCGTACGGGGTTTGTGAAGCGCTGCGCGCGCACCAGGTCTACTGGGCCGAGAAAAACGATGACGGACGGCCGCTCCGCTTCCGTCAGTACCTCGAGCAAACACCCGGCGAGCAGGTGGTGCTGGTCGACGACATTCTGCGTTCGGGCAAAAAGCTCAAAGAGATGAAGGCGCTGCTCGAGTCACGCGGCGGCACCGCGGTCGCCGTCGCAGTCGTGATTTACCAGCCGACGCCGGAGACCCACGACTTCGGATCCCTACCTCTTTACTATCTTGCGAAGCTCGAAGCCAGCTACTACGCCGACGCCGGTTCCTGCGATCTGTGCAAACGCGGGGTCCGGCTCGAAAAAGTGTGGGTATGAAGGCCTCAAGAAACCGCGTAAACCTAAGCTTGACTGGTACTTACACCCTGCGGCGTTCTAGTGCTGAATCGCGGTGCATTCTGTTACAAGATGGTTGTGCTTGCGGGTTCGGACCTACTGACAGACCACTTTTCCACAACTTTTTCCACATCCCGTTTGAAAAACTCTAGCTGGAAGGTACTGCATGAAGCTCACGGTCATAGATTGGGCCATCGTCGCGGCATATTTCCTTTTCAATCTGGCGATCGGTTTCTATTACCGGCGCCGCGCCGGCAAGAGCACCAATGAGTTCTTCCTGTCGGGACGCAACGTGCCGTGGTGGCTGGCAGGCACCTCGATGGTGGCGACGACCTTCGCGGCGGACACGCCGCTGGCGGTGACGGGGATGGTTGCGCGGAACGGGATCGCGGGCAACTGGCTATGGTGGAATTTCGTCGCGAGCGGGATGCTGACCGTGTTTTTCTACGCGCGGCTGTGGCGGCGGTCGGGCGTGACGACCGACGTCGAATTCGCGGAGATCCGGTACTCGGGAAAACCGGCGGCGCTGCTGCGCGGATTCCGGACCGTCTATCTGGGAATCCCGATCAACTGCATCATCCTCGGTTGGGTCAACCTGGCGATGGTGAAAATCCTGATGCTGATTCTGGGGGTGACCAAAGTGGAGGCGCTGGCGATCGTGCTGGGGATGATCGCGCTCACTTCGTTCATCTCGACGCTGTCCGGATTGTGGGGCGTGCTGGTGACCGACATGTTCCAGTTCGTGATCAAGATGGGCATGGTGATCGTGCTGGCGGTGGTGGCGGTGGGCGCAGTGGGTGGAATGGACGCGATGATGGCGAAGCTGGCGGAAATCGATCGCGCCAAGGGACTGGCGACAGGGGGCGCCGGCTCCGCGCTGAGTTTTGTCCCGGACCTGAACTCGGCGTGGATGCCGATGATCACAATCCTGGTGTACATCTCGGTGAACTGGTGGGCGACGTGGTACCCGGGCGCCGAGCCCGGCGGCGGGGGTTACGTGGCGCAGCGCATGCTCAGCGCCAAGGACGAGCGGCATTCGCTGCTGGCGACGCTTTGGTTCAACATCGCGCATTACGCGATCCGGCCGTGGCCGTGGATTCTCACCGCGCTCGCGTCGATCATCCTCTACCCGAACCTGGCCGATCCCGAGACGGGCTACATCCGCGTCATGATCGACCACCTGCCGCCATCGCTTCGCGGCCTGATGGTGGCGGCGTTTGCGGCCGCGTACATGTCCACGATCGGCACGCAGCTCAACTGGGGCGCGAGTTACCTGGTCAACGATTTCTACCGGCGATTTCTGCGCAAGAACGAAACGGAGGGCCACTACGTGGCCGTGTCGCAATGGGCCACGGTTCTGCTGACCGTGATTTCGGCGATTCTCACGTTCTACATGGACTCGATCACCGAAGCGTGGAAGCTGCTGATCGTGACGGGCGCGGGAACCGGCACGGTCCTCATCCTGCGATGGTATTGGTGGCGCATCAACGCGTGGAGCGAGGTGTCGGCGATGGCGTGCGCGGCGGTAGTGTCGATCGCGCTGCAGAAGATGTGGGGCCTCAACAGCGACGATCCGGTCGAGTTCGCCTACGTGATGCTCATCACGGTGGGAATCACCACCGTGGTGTGGCTGGCGGTGACTTTCCTGACGGCGCCGGAGCCGGATGAGACGCTGGTTGCGTTCTACCGCCGGGTGCGGCCGTCGGCAGCGCTGTGGAAGCCGATCGCGCGGCTAGCGCCCGAGGCGCCTCCCTCGCGCGACGGCATGTTCAATCTGTTGGACTGGCTGTGCGGGTGCGTGATGATTTACGGCGCCTTGTTCGGAGCCGGCAAGATTCTCCTCAAGGAGCCGGTCACAGGCTCAATATTCCTGGCTGCGGCCGGAGTGGCGGGCGCGGTGATCTATTGGGATCTCTCGCGCCGCGGCTGGAAGACGGTGCTGGAGTAACCGGCGGCGGGTCTCAGAGACCGGCGGCTTTTCGAACTCCGGCAAACTCCAGGATCGGATCGGACAAGCTCCTGATAATGTCTTCCTCACAGGCGCGGGGGCGTTCTACGGGTCGACTGGATTGTGACCTTCACGCCGGCGGACGGTCTGTACTACCAGGTGGAATCCGCAGCGTCCGACGCCTGGACTGGGATCTCGAACGCTGTTTAGGGCGGCCTGCGCTAAGAAAAAGGGCCCCCGAAAGCCGGGGGCCCTGAGATGCAGTAGTGGTTCGAAGCCTACGGCGCCGGGGTAGCCGCCGCTGGAGTCGCCTCGAGGATGCGACCGAAGCGGTCTGACGTGTAGACTTTCTTCGAAGAATCAACCGCCATGGCGCTGTTCGCCGGAGTGAGCTGCGTTGCCGCAGGGCCATCGACGGTAAGCGTGCCGCGAGTGCTGCCACTGGCGCCGATGTCGGACCTGACCCCTCTCGAGTCCAGCGTCACAACACGGCGATTGGCTTGATCACTGATGTAGATCACGCCATCCGAGTCGATCGCCACGTGATCGGGGTTGTTCAGACGCATATCGGTCGGGTTCGCATTGTTGCCGTCAACGTCATTTTCGTTGTACCGGCCGGCGGCATGAAGGATCTTGCCGTCTGTGTTGATCACGCGCACCACTGCGTTCCCCCTGTCGACGAAGAACAGGCGGCCGTCGCTGTGAACCGCGACACCCCAGGGGCTGTTCAGCAGGGCCTCGACTGCCTTGCCGCCGTCGCCCGACGCGCCGGACAAACCGCGAGTCCCGGCGATCGTGCTGATCAAGCCACCCGCCGTGACTTTTACGATGGTGTGGTTGCCGGTATTCGCGACGTAGAGATCGCCGTTGCTGGCGCGCGCAACGCAACGCGGCGCGTTCAGCGCCAGTTGGCCTTGCCAGATCGTCGCTCCGGCACCGGCAACCGTCGTGATGTTGCCGCCGCCATCGACTCTGCGGACGCGGTTGTTGCCGCGGTCAGCGAAGATAAGGCCGCCGCTGCCGTCGCCTACGATGCAGCCCGGGCTGCTCAACGAAGCCGAGGTCGCCGCGATGTTTTCGTCAGCCGAGTTGGAGCCGCCGCCGGCGACAGTGGTGATGATTCCGTCGCTGGCATTGATCTTGCGGATGCGTCCGTTGCCGGTATCTGCGACGAAAACGTTGCCCGACCCGTCGACCCAGACGCCAGCCGGCGACACACCCAGGATGGCGTCGTTTGCCGGACCACCGTCGCCGCGGAAAACACTCTGACCCGCAATTGTGAAGAGGAACTGCGTCCCGGGATCAATGAAGCGAACGCGCTGGTTGCCCCGGTCGGCGACATAGACGTTGCCTGCGCTATCGATAGCGACGCCTCGCGGGGCGTTCAACCGGCCGGCGGCTGCTTGCCTTCCGTCACCCGCAAAACCGCCCGAGCAGGAGCCGCTGTGCGAAGTAAAAGTGCCCACCGACTGGTTCAGATTCTTCGGGTCAATACGCGAGCCACTCGCCGTGACCGGCAGGCAATTGCCCGTGCTGCCGCCGCCGGCGATCGAGCTGATCGTGCCACCGGGCGCGAATTTCCGAATTCGCTGGTTGTTCGAATCAGCGACATAGATATTGCCCGAGCCATCAAGGGCAATTCCGGCCGGCGAGTTCAGCGTGGCTGTGGTCGCGAGCGCACCGTCATTCCACAGGACCGCGGAGCCGGTAACACTAGGCACACCGCCGATGGTAGCGGGGTTGCCAACCGTACAGGGGAGGACGTCGCCGGTCGAGGTCGTGGGATTGTCGATGTTCGCCAGGCAGATACCAGCCAGGGTCGTAATGATACCTTTCGTATCGACCTTGCGAATCCGATGGTTATTCGTGTCGGCGATGAAAATCTCGCCGGAGCCGTTTACCGCGACGCCCGCGGGTCTGTTGAGACGCGCCTGGGTTGCGGCGCCGTTATCGCCGGCGAACGCGCCGTCGGCGTTGGTCGGTCCAATGCCGGCCACAGTGGTGATGATTCCGTCCTTGTCGACCTTGCGGATGCGGTTGTTCGACTCGTCCGTGAAATAGACGTTGTCCCCCCACAGGGCCACTGCGCTTGGGGCGCGAAGACGGGCGGAGGTCGCTTTGCCACCGTCCCCGGTGTAGCCGGAGCTGCCGGTACCCGCGACAGCGACAACGTTGCCGCTCGATGCCTCTACCTTCACGATGCGGTTGTTGCTCCGTAGGGCGACATAGAGGTTGCCTGCGCCATCGAGTGCGACGCCAGTGGGAGTATCGATTTGCTGTGCGGACGCCCGCGCATTCAGCGTGGGGCCGCCGGCGGAGCCGGTGCCAATGACAGTCGTGACCTGCCCGGTCGCGCGATCAACCCGGCGCACT
>JBOGMR010000579.1:0-9779 GCA_050746825.1 Bryobacteraceae bacterium
GCTGCAGATACGTCATGTGAAAGCACAGAGGTGACAGATCGATGGCGTTGACCAGCATGTGCAGGCCGGGGTCAAATCCCTGTTGCGCCAGCGTATCGGCTGCCGCCAGCACCATGCCGCCCGCGCCGGATGCGGGCTCCTGAAGCGTCAGGAACCCGTTAGCCGCGATCATGTCTGCGGCGCCTTCAAGGCTCATCATCGCCATCATCCGCGCCACGTCGTACGGGGTGAAGAACTGACCGATCTGCGCGTTGAGGACTTCCAATTCGGTGGCGACGCTGCCGAGGAAATCGCAGCCCTGCGGAATCGCGCTCCCTGCCAGTGCCAGCAGTGCGGGGTAAGCGCGCACGGTGTCCTTATCGCGGTAGGTGCCGACGATCTGCATGTAGCGGTCCTCCATCTCCTGCGCGCGTTCAGGTGTCGGGGCCGTCGTCATCGCACAGGCGCAGAAAGCCATCTCGCAGAAGTCGCGAAATTTCTCGTAAGCGGATTTCTCGCGGTCAAGCGCGGTGAGGCGCTTGATGAAGGCGGATACGCAGTCCTGGGGGGTGAGGGGGCTTGTCATCGCGCGACCCCTTCCTCGTCGAGGATGCGCCTGATCCGTTCGATCAGGCAGACGTTGTCGCCAAGAATGAAGCAGGGCTCGCCCCACTGCTGCCAGCCGTACTGGTTGAAGCGGGCTCTGATTTCGTGGTGGCGGCGGGAGCGGCCCTTGCGAACGAAAATCGCATCGACGGCACCATCGGAGCGGAACGTCAGCGTCAAACGACGGAGGGTGGTTTCCATGGCGCACCTCACGCCTTATCGCGCCGCGCGCCCGCGCCTCATCGGCGTAGGCGGACAGCGTCTTGGTGGGCGTGAAATGCAGGTCGCGCTCGACCGGCAGGCCCAGCCTGCCGCGCACGATCTGAAGTTCCGTAATGCTGACGCAACCAAGTTCAGGAAATCCCAAGCCGAGATCGCACAGGCCGAAGGCGATGTCCGGCTCTTCGGGATCAAGCTCTGTCAGCAACCAGGTGCAGCCCGCATGCGGCGTGAAGAGTTTGACGACCGGCAGGAAGTCCGGCTCGGCTTCGCCCTGCATCTGGAATTCAAGCCGCAGGCGGCCGTTAGCGAGGAGGCGCTCGCGAATATCGGGAGTGAGAAGCTCCATGCTCATGAGCGGCCTCCGCTGATTTCGGTGTTGAAGTGAGCCTGCGCTGTTGGTTCGCACGCGGCGAAGTCGATGTGGCGGGCCGCGCAGAAGTGCCTCAGATCAGCGAGAAGGTCGATGACGGCAAAATCGGAGATCACCGGCATGTCGGCCCGGACCGCGCTGGCGGTACTCAAAGCCGCGCGCGCCGTGGCGACACGCCGGGCATTGGGAAGTGCATCTGCAGGATGTGAGCTCATGATGTGATTTCCTTTCATGGTTGAAGTCAGCAGGCGATGGCAATCAGCCGCCCGGAGGAGCGGCGGGATCACCGCGAGGGAAACGGCCAACACGGGAGGACCGTAGGGACGAAGGGAGCGGGCGGCCGTTGATCGCGCCGCGCGGGCGGCTACAAGCGCCTCAACACTGACGGAAACGCGAAAGGATGATCACGGTGAAGAAATTCACCGGCAGGCGCCAAGCACTCGCGGACCGCGCCTTTTCCGGGCGGAGTTGACGGCTCTTGTCCGCTCGGCTTAAATCGTCTGACACGCTTCAGGGAGCAATACGGCAAATGAGTTCATCGACGGAAACGCGCCAAGGGAGAAAACGGAAGCTCGACTGGGCTGCCCTGCGCCGCGCGGTTGAACAGCGTCCGTACCGTCCGAACACGGAATGGGCAGCGGAATTCGGCGTCACGCATCATGCGATCCGCTATGCCCTTCGCCAGATGAAGCTGCTGCGGCGAAGAAGGCCGGCTGCTGCGACGGTGAGGAGCGCTCTCAAGTTTGAAGAGGCCCATGACTTCTATTTCGAGGCGGAGACAAAGGACAGGCTACTGCGTCTGGCAGGCGCAACATCAGGTGACCGGGATGAATAGAGACAACATTTATCCTGGTGCAATGCCTGGGGAGGTCGCGTAGACTCAAGGCTTCAGGAGCGGCACATGTTCAGCGCGGTCTACTATCCGCATACGGCCATACGGGACGAGAACTTTCTCAAGCATGGCCTCCTTTATTGGGACGAGATCGAGTTCGTCTCGCCGTTCGACGGATACAACGTCATGCTGCGCTACCCCGAATCCCTTATCCGGGAACTGGCACAATTCACGAAACCCCGCGTTCCCACCGAGGCCGAAAAGAAAAGCGCTCACGGCCAGATCATGGACTTCCTCAGTGACGATCTGCCTGCGTGGCTGACAGTTGATGAGGGCGGCGACGGCGGCGAAGACGGCGGCTATTACATGTTCAGCCAGAAGCTCCTGCCCGAGACGTGGGAAGAGCTGAGGAGGCGCAAACTCGTGCGTGTCGAGCGCGGGCACAGCGATCTTGACGACCATGTCAGCCACAAATATCTCGGCCTGACGGTGATGGCGATTCTGGCCCGCTGCTGCGCCGGGTCGCACAAGCACACCATCACGGACCAGAACAGCTCGTATTTCACGCTGCTCAAGCACCTGCAATTCCTGAGCGGCGAGAGCGAGGCAGGCAGGGCGGCTGTCGATGAACGGTCTCGGCAGGTTTTCAGGCGCTGGCTCGACAAGCTGGGCGTGACCGACAGCCGTGCCGAAGAAGAGGCAAGGCAGGCGCTTGTGTCAATAACGCTCGATGTCATCGACGCCAAAAGCCTTTCGGTGGACGATCTGCTGAAACTTCGCAACGACAAAACCAAGTTTTCGGCTGAACTCCGGCAAAATTATGCGACGGCCCTGGACAAGCATCTCGCGCCACTGAGCGAGCCGGACATCACGGAAACGGACGCCAAAGCGCTGCTGGACGATTTCCGGCGCGCGATGCAGCAGGACCTCGACAGGCTGTACGACGAACTCAAGCTTA
Organism: Bryobacteraceae bacterium; assembly: GCA_050746825.1. Lineage (GTDB taxonomy): Bacteria > Acidobacteriota > Terriglobia > Bryobacterales > Bryobacteraceae > JBOGMR01. The sequence continues at coordinate 2,968 of JBOGMR010000579.1, forward strand.
ACGCCCTGAAGACCCTGCTCTCCAAGGAAGTGGCGGTCGCCATTGCCGCGCCGATAGCCGGAAGCACGGCTCTGATAGCATCCGGCGTCGGGTCGGTCCTCGGCGGCGCACTGGGAGCGGGCGCGCTCGGCAAGCTGGCGGTGGAATACCGGAATTCGCGGAACGCCGTGTTTCAAAAGCATCCGATGGCGTTCCTCTATTCAAGCAAGGGCGTCCGGCTTTACTAGTCGGGGCGCACGTGCGCTGATCCTCTCGCGCCAGGGAGTCACCGCAAGGCCGAGACTCCCTGGCACGCCAAACCCTTGGGCGTGGAAGGAGGCTCGGTGAGTCGCCGCGCCAGAGGCGGGCGCGAGTAGAGCCCGCGGACCGGAACGGACCGGGCGCCAGAGAGCCAGGGACAGCGCAGCGAGGATTGGAGCGCGCCAAACATCGGATCACACTGGCGGGGTGAGATCGGGCAAATCTTCGAGCTTTTGGGCGCGCCCCATCCACGGCTCCGGACGGATGGCCTTAACCCAATCAGCAAAGGACGGGATGAAGCCGAGATCCTCGCGGACATGCTGCTCGCCGATCCACCTGACCGGGATCTGGCGGCCGGTCGAGATCGTAACGGTGGTGCCGAAGATCGTCTCGGCCATGAAGATGCCCTCGGCATGGTGGCGCAGCGCACGATGCCGGAAGTCGGCGGTGATCTGCTTCGACTCGTCGAACCAGTCGTGGATGCGCTGGTAGTCGGCGACGGTGCCGCCCCATTTCTTCACGCTGGACAGCGCGTGATGATACGGATGTGCCATGGTCGCCTCCATCAAAAGCTGTGGCTGTATTTCTCGACGTCGGTATACCGGGAGTAAAACTCCAGCTCGATCGTTCGTTCCTTGACGTCGATATGAAACTCGCCGTAGGCGCCGTCATTGTTCTCCCAGCCGCCGTGCTCCTGCTCAAGGAAGTCGTAGCAGACGGATTCGATAGCGGCCGCAAGGGCATGTTCATCTGACGTCGGTTCAGCCTGACCCCAGCTAAGATTCTGGACGGTGATTTTTGTTGGCGGGATGTCGGCCTGCTGTTCGCCTTTGTAGGCGGTTACCGCATTGATCTGGCCGCTGTCGCCTTCGCCGTCGAATTCAACGGCCACGCGCGTGATGTCTGCCCCGGCGAGGGCGTCGAGCAACCGGGTCTTGTTCTGCTCGTTGACAGGCTTGACTGCTTGCTGATGGCGCTCCCACCGGGCGGTGAAGGTTTCGAAATCGTCCATGGCTCTTTCCTTTCGTTGGTTGTCAGAACGCGAAGAAAGGGCCGGGCCTGAAGGACGGCGGGGTCAACGGGTTACACGGTCGCTTGGCGCGGGCCGCCCGTTGATGACGCCGGCAGGCACGGCAGAATCGCGCACAAACTGCAACAACGCCGAAAGGAAAGAAGAATCGCGGCGCAGTGTTCTGGGCCGAACCGCCGCGCCGCGAGGGCCGCGGACGCGCTGGCGATGTGATGGAATGAAGGTCGCGTATGGCCACTGCGCGCGATTTCCAGAGCATTCTGATCGAATACCTGGCGTGCAGCCGCAGGCAGGGAAAGGCCTACGAACGCCAGCTCGGCATCAGGAAGAACGGCAGCGGGACGCTTTACGGCGTCGGCGCGCCGCTGCTCTCCGTCGCGGAAATCCTCGCCGTCGAACCGCAGGAATTCAGGCGCAAATTTCGCGGCGAAATCGGCGTCCTCTCGAACGTCGATCAGTCCTGTCCCCATTGCGGCCATCGCTTCGTCTACGACTGCCCGCATTGCGGCAGGCTGTCATGCTGCGGGGACGTTGTGCGGAACAAATGCACATGGTGCGGCGTTGTCGGCACGGCGGAGATCCAGCCGGAACGGCCCGAGCGGCGCACGCCCGGCGATGTCGTCTGGACGGCATGGATCGCATTCAACGAATGGGTCTACGACCTGATGACGCGCAGGAACCGGCCGAAGACGATGCGCGAGGCGGAGGAGACTTTCCGGACGCTGAAGAAGCCTTAAATGCATTCGCCTTTTCTTGGCTATCATGTCCGGGTGGGGAAATGGGCACGGTGACGGTCACGGACGGCGAGGGTAAGCGCTACAGCCTCGATGTGAACGCCGACAGCTCCTACGACGCGGCTCATCTTTACCTGACGCACGTCCGAAGCAATCCCGGAGGCGGCTTTCCGATCCCGACGACATCCACGCTGTTCGAAGTCGTCACGGCGGGCCGCATCCACTGCGTGCAGGGCGGGCGCCTAAAGAAATGGATCGAGAACCGGCGTCAGGAGTGGAAAGGGCCGCGCGGGCTCCTGTTCAGTCAGAGGCCGATGATCGGAGATTGACCATGGATCACTGGGTCGGTGGGTCGGTGCGCTCGACCCCGCAGATGTGGCAGATCAGGCGCGACAGGCCGATGGCGGCCTCGCGGGGGGTCGTAATGTCGACGAAATCGTGCAGGTGATTATCATCGTTCCCGGTCATGATCCTGGTCCTTGCCGCGTTGCATCGTGCGGTTGCGGATGGCATCGGCGATGTCGCGGTCGTGGGTGTATCTGGCCGCATCGTCGATGGTTTTGTCAATCATTTTCGGCAGGGTGTGGTTGATGTCCTCCATGCGCATTTGCGAGGAGGTGACAGCGTCGCGGATGGCCTCGCCGCGCATCTTGTCCTTCTCGGCGTCCGGGATCAGGCGCTCGTCGATCTTGCGGTCGGCCAGGCGCTTCTCATAGAGGCGGGGCGACAGGTCGTAGCGCATGGCATATGCTTTCTTAAGGGCCTGCGTCCACGCGCTGTAGTATTTTTCTACGTTCTCGCGAGTGACGTCGCGGCGCTTCTGATCGGCAATGGTGCGCAGGCGCTGCTCCTGATTTCCGGCATTATCGGCCCGGTGGCGCTCGGGGAGTTCGAGCGGGTTGTCGCGGAATTGCTGGCGCGGCTTTTCCGGCTCGGGTTCCCGTTGCGGCTGCCGCCGGCGCTGGCGTTCTCGCTCCTGGACGGCTTCCCGGATGTTCTTCTCGAAGGCGTCAAGATCCCGCTGATGATCATCATCGGGCATGGTGATTATTATGTCAGTTTGCGGCCGTTTCAGGCGCGCGCTCCTTCTTAGCCGCGACCGATGATCGGATATTAATCTCGCAGGAACTTCACCCAACAGAATTTTTCGGCCGTCGGGTGCTTGTCTTCGCGCTGCCGGGATGCATTGTTCCAACTGCCACCTCGCGACGAATGCGAGAACAGCCAGCCGGCCGCCCGCAGCGAGCCCCCGTATGAAGCCACCGATTCATCGGCGAGCGTATAAGTCTGGATGCGCTCATAGCCGAGCGCGGCAGCAGCACGGGCGGCACGGGACAACAGGAACGAACAGGCGTTTGGCGTTCCATCCGTGCACAGGCGGGCGACTTCAAGCGTCAGGCCGTCATCCATCCGGAGATTGACAGGGCGATTGACGATGCAAACAGCGACGAGCTTACCGCGCTTCGCTGCGCCGATGGAGTATTTATGGAACCTGAGGGGCTTGTGATGGCGATGATGCCGATCGACAAAGCTTATTGGCCTGCCAAAGCGATACGGGGATGGATGTCAGGGTCATGCCTGACCCCGTGCCTTGCGGATCAGCGTTTCGAAGGGCGCCAGTTCCAAGATCGCGTCATCGTAGATATCCTCGATTTCGCGCGATTCCAGGAACGTGACCGGCTGCCCTTCGTCGTAAAGCAGCTTGTCGGCGATGCCTTCGAGCAGGTTGAACGCCCGTTCCAGTGCTTCCAGCAGGTCTTTCGCATGGTCCCGGATGAGGATTTCCTGCGGCGTGCCACATTCGAGGCGGTAGCTGTCAAGGCTGATATCCTCGGCTACCGTATTGCCCGCCTGATCGGTGATGGTGACAATGCGCCGGCACACGGGATTGTGAAAGTCAGGATCGTAGAGATCGTGGTAGTCCTCGCGGCGGTTTACGGCCCTTTCGATGGCGGCATCATCGTCGGCCGCCTCAACTTCGGCGTGGCCGTAATGCGGCACGTCCTCCGCGTATATCACCGTGTAAGTCTTCATGTCACAAATCCTTTGCTGAGTGGTTGCCCTCAAGCCGAGGGGTCAACCGGAAAACCCCCTCGGCGCAGAGGGAGACAGCAAAGGTCCAGGCAGGATGGTGGAAATTGCGGTAGCGGCCTCACGCGATGGCCCGGTGCAACGGGCCATCTGGCGAAACCGCTCAGGCCGCGCGTTTCTGCGGCTTCTTCGCGGCCTTGTCGGACCGCAGGATCTTCGGCAGCCAGCCGGTGCCCTTGACCGCGCGTTCGGCGAAGAGCGCGAGTTCGGAGCGTTTCAGCTTCTCGGTGGCGGGCGCAACGCCCTTGCCGGTGGCTTCCTTGATCGCCTTGACGATTTCAGGCTTGCCGATGCGGCTGAAGAAATTCACCGCTGTCGGCGTGAAGAAATCCTCCATGTCGAGGCTCAGTTCGCCGGCGAGCTTGTCGGCGTTGTTGCCGCTCAGCGCCGCGAAGAACGCCAGCAGCGAGAGCAGCGTCTTCTGGTCGGCATCGCGGCACCATTGCCAGAATTGATCCTGCTTGCCGGGAAGTCTCTTCTTCCAGGTCTCGCGGGATTTCTCGACGGCTTCGATGCCGCGCGCATCGCCGGACTTGCGGAAGTCCTGCGGGTAGCGGGGTCCCGTGAAATCGAATTCGAGCGAGCGCCCGAACGGATTGCTGTAGAACACCCGCATCCCGAGGCTGTGGACGATGGCCGATAACGAAATGCCCGGATCGTCCAGCAGCAGCGCTGACACGGCTGCGGTCCGGTGGGCAGCCAGGTCGGCCTCCAACGATTGCGACAGGCTGGCCTTAGCGGCGGGCTTCGGCTTGCCGTCCTTGCTGTCGGCTTTGGCCTGGGCCTTGAGGGTTTTCACATCCTCGGGCTTGACGTAGCCGGGCATGATGTCGAGCTTGCCGTCATGCTGGAGTTCCAGGAACACGCCGCCGATGGCCATCTGCTCGGGCGTATAGACATCGGGACGCTTGGCGTCGAGTTCGAAGATGCGGTCCTCCAGGTCGGAGTAACGCTGCTCGTCATCGACAGAGGGACTTTTCTTCGCTTCGAGCTTCTTGTGCTCCGCCGTGATCTTGGCGTATTCGGCCTGAAGCTTCGCCGGCAGCGGACCATCGGTGCTCTCAAGGCGCTTGCACCTGTTGCGCGTCTCGTAGCCGTTCTCGGGCGCAAACTGAACCCATTTCCAGCCGTCCTTGAGCAGCGACTGCGTTTTCCTGTCGATCAGATCAGCCACGAGCTGATTGAGCAGGTCGGGCTTCGTGATGAAGGTGCCGTTGTCGCCGTCGGTGAAGAGATCCCGGCGAACGGTGCCGCCCGCCTCCTCGTAGGCCTTCAGGGTGACGAAGCGGACGCGGCGGTCGGAGGCGTCGATCTCGCCCTCGGTGAGAGCCCTGCGGATGGCGCGGGCATCGGTCTTCTGCGAAGCCTGCGCTGTTTTCCAGAAGCGCTCCTGCCGCTTGTGATCGTCGGTGACGGCGAAAGCCATCACGCATTCGAGCGAGATTTTATCGTCGCGGTACGCCTGCAGGATGAGGGGACTGACCCGCGCGAGCTTCATGCGCTTGATCACGACGGCTTCGGTGACGCCGAAACGCGCGGCGACATCGGATGCCGGCATGCCCTTGTCGATGAGGGCGCGGAACGCCTCGAATTCGTCGGCGGGGTGCATGTCCTCGCGGGCGAAGTTTTCAGCGAGGCTGATTTCGAGGAAGTTGTCGTCCTTGCTGCGGACCTCGCAGCGCACCGGATGATCGGCCGGGATCTTGCCCTGCTTGAGCAGCAACTGCAGGGCAGCGAAGCGGCGGCCACCGGCGCCGACCTCGAATTTCTCGCCGTTGCAAGGGCGGACGGTGAGGGGATTGATCAGGCCGTGCGCAGCGATGCTGGCCGCGAGTTCGGCAAGAGCGGTATCCGCGCCGGCAGTCTTGCGGACGTTGCCGTTCCACGCGACGAGCTTGTTGAGAGGGATGGATGTCGTGTCAGTCATAAACGAGTCTCCTTCTGTTGGTTGGTTTTTCAGAAACGCGAAGGGAAAAGCCGGTCGATTGAGCCGTACGGGTCAACCAAGCTTCTCTGCGTTATGGGCAGGGACCCTGAACGCAAGAAGCTCTGGTATTGAGGCGAAGGCGCGACCGGCTACGATTGGGATAACAACGGAAAACCATCAAACAAACCACAGGGAAAACCTCAGCGCGCCCTTGCGCGGACTGCAAGCGTGAGGGACTGTCACCGCATGGCCGAGACCCGGAGTAGCGAGCGCGAAGACGGGGCTCGGGGACTCCGGCCGCAGGCCGGGGAGTAAGGCCCGGCCGCCGGAACGGCGGGACGCCCGGAAAAGCCGCGTTAACGAATTGTTCAATTTCAGGGCGTATCTTTTGTCAGACGCAACCCTTGCGTGTGACCTGCGGCTATGGACCCGCCGGCCGCTAGGGCGGCGCGACGGGGAGAGGGCGGATGCAGAGATATCGCAGGAGCATGGTGGTGAAGGTGCATTTCAACCAGCTTGCCCTGTTCACGGATGGTCTCGTAGAATCGACGGCGGAAGAAACAGCGGAGGTGGCCGATGACGGAGAGGACAGCCCTCGGAGAGGCGATCCTGAAGCACTGGCGGGAGAACTGCCCGCAAATGGTGCGGGATCTGGAAAAGCAGAATCGCCTGGCCCCGGCGGTGTTCGCGGCGCAGGAGAAAACGGGCGACCTGCTGTACGAGCTGGTGTCGGTGAAGAAGATGGACTATCAGGCGGCGTGGGAACTGGCGATGCAGGAGTGGGTGTTGC
>JBOGMR010000580.1:0-4824 GCA_050746825.1 Bryobacteraceae bacterium
GCGTAAGTGCGGATCTTCAGACGTGTGAATCAGCCTTCGAAACATGAACACGCCTCCTCGCGATCGGTTAGTCAAGGGCTCGGCTCAAGCCAAAAAGTTGCGGAACGGATCGCGAGCGGCCAGCAAGAACTAGAACGACTCCGTGCTGTAGTATTGTCATGGGTTTGTCGAACGGGCTTGTCGAACGCGCGCGCACGCTCAAACCGCGGCTGGATGCCATCAAGGCGGAGCTGCCGCGGGATTTCGACTGGTATCCGTACGACTCGCTGGCGAACGTTCTGCACGTCGAACAACTCCTCCGTCAGGCGAAACTGGGTTTAGCCGATTTGGCCGGCGCGGGCGCCACAGCCGACATCGGCTGCGGCGATGGTGATTTCGCGTTCCTGCTCGAATCGCTCGGATTCTGCGTGCACGCGATCGACTACCCGCCCAGCAACCACAACGGCATGCGAGGAGTTTACGCTCTCAAACCGGCCCTGCGCTCCGCTATCGAAATTCACGCCGTCGATATCGATGGCCGCTTCGTGCTCCCCGCCGATCGGTATGATGTTGCCTTTCTCATGGGCGTTCTCTACCACCTGAAAAACCCGTTCTACGCGCTCGAAGCATTGTCCAAGCAAGTGAGGTACTGCTTTCTGAGCACGCGCGTCGCTGCTGTGGCGCCTGGGTCGAACCTGCCGATCCACGATCTGCCGATCGCGTACCTGCTGGACGATGACGAGCTGAACGAAGACAACAGCAACTTCTGGATCCTCTCCGAAGCGGGCTTGCGCCGCCTGTTGCGAAGAACCCACTGGGAGGTCCGCGCCTGGTTTAGCGCCGGAACGAAATCCGTAACCGATCCCGCCGACCGGCGCGCGTTCTGTCTCGCTCGCAGCCACTACGCCATGGCCCATCTCGAACTGCTTTCCGGCTGGCACGCGCCGGAAGAGGGAGGCTTTCGCTGGACGGAACGACGCTTCTCGGTCCGGCAGCCGCCCGGCACGGCTCGCTTCATACTCGACTTCTTCCTGCCTGACGCGCGTGCGATCACCTTGCGGGCGTGCGCGGATGGCAACCGGCTGGAGCACCAGCACTATTCGAGGGCGGGGCGGCACCGCTATGCCCGGACACTTCCCGGAGCCGCGGCCCGGATCGATTTCGAACTCGACCGAGTGCTGCCTCCCGACGACCGCGACCTGCGCGAGCGCGGCATCATCGTCACTTCACTCGAGTTCGAACCATAGGGCAGATTACCGAGCGGCGCGTCGACTCGACGAGGCCATTGCACCCGTTGCTTGTTGCGCCTGCTTTGTCGCAGAGTAGTACGTGATGAAGATCCTCCGCCCCACCCTGCTTGCTGCTGGCTTCTTGCTTCTTAATTCGTCCGTCTTCCCCGCCGATCTCCCTCGCCCCGAATATCCCCAGCCCCAGTTCCAGCGTGCCGACTGGCTCTCCCTTAACGGGCCTTGGGAATTCGAATTCGACGACGCCGACTCCGGGCTCAAGGAGAACTGGCCGGCCGCCCCACGCAAATTCTCGCGCTCGATCACCGTCCCTTTCTGCCCGGAAAGCAAGCTCAGCGGCATAGCCGACACCGCTTTCCATCCGGTCGTCTGGTATCGCCGCGCGCTCGCGATTCCTGCGGCCTGGCGTGGTCGCCGCGTCCTGCTCCACTTCGGCGCCGTGGACTACCGCGCCTCGGTCTGGCTGAACGGCAAGCTTCTCGGCAGTCACGAAGGCGGCAACGTCCCTTTCCGATTTGATCTCACCCCTCACCTCGCAGCGTCGAACACGCTCATCGTTCGCGCCGAAGATCCACCCACCGACCGCTTCATCCCGCGCGGCAAGCAATACTGGGAGCCGAAATCCCGCGGCATTTTCTACACGCGCACCACCGGCATCTGGCAGCCCGTCTGGCTCGAAGCCACTGGCGAAGCCTACTTCGAGCGCGTCCGCATCACGCCCACCACCGATGGCGCGGTCCGCTTCGACGCCCGCATCGCGCACTCGCCGGCCGGCGCCGAGTGGCGCGCCACCATCAACTACCGCAACCGCGCCATCACGTCCACGACAGCGCCTGTTGCCGGCCCGCGCGCTCAGGCCGCCGTCGTCGTCGCGGATCCCGCGCTATGGTCCCCCGGGTCGCCCAATCTCTACGACGTGACTTTTGAACTCCGCCGCGGCGCCGAGGTCCTCGACCGCGTCCAGTCCTACTTCGGCTTTCGATCCATCCACACCGATCACGGCCGGCTCTACCTCAACGGCCGCCCCACTTATCTGAAGATGGTCCTCGACCAAGGCTACTGGCCTGACAGCACGCTCACACCGCCCTCCGACGAGGCCATCCAGTTCGACATTCGCGCTGCCAAGGAGATGGGCTTTAACGGCGCGCGCAAGCATCAGAAGGTCGAAGATCCGCGCTTTCTCTACTGGGCCGACCGGATCGGCTTCCTGGTCTCGGGCGAAATGGCGAACGCTTATCTCTACGATCCTGACTACGCCGCCGCCTTTACGCGCGAGTGGATCGAAGCCGTCGAACGCGACTACAACCACCCGTCCATCGTGATGTGGATCCCGATCAACGAAAGCTGGGGCACGCCTGACCTCCGCGATCCGCGCCAGCAGCATCACTTGAAGTCGCTCTATTTCCTCACGAAATCGCTCGATCCCACACGCCTCGTCGTCGAAAACGACGGCTGGGAGCATACCGACACCACGGATCTGTTCGGCATCCACGACTACGCGCGCACCGGCGACCTGTTCGCGGAGAAGTACAAAGACCTCGGCAAGCCCGGCGCGCGAATCCCCGACAACGGCCGCGCCGCGCTCATTCCCGGTTATGGGTACAACGGCTCGCCCATTTTTCTCTCCGAATTCGGCGGCATCGCGTACATTCCTCCTAATCACCAGGTACCGCCCGAATCATGGGGATATTCGGGTGTCGAGAAGTCGCAGCAGGACGCGTTCACGCGGCTACGCGGCCTCTATGAAGCCATCGCGCGCACGCACGCCATCATCGGCATCTGCTACACCCAGATCACCGACGTTGAGCAGGAAGTGAACGGGCTGCTCACTTACGATCGGAAGCCGAAATTCGATGCGAAACAGATCCGGACGCTGAACGACCTGCTACGATAAGCGTTCAGAATGCCGCTTGTCCCCCCGTACATCGCGGCCCTTCAGCCTTACGAAGCCGGCCGGCGGGCCGAGGACATCCAGCGCGAGTTCGGGCTCGCTTCCGTAGTCAAGCTGGCGTCGAATGAAAACCCTCTCGGAGCTTCGCCGCTCGCGCTCGAGGCGATGCGGCCCGCATCCGGCAAGCTCAACCTCTACCCGGACGGCGGTCTCGGTCTGCGCGCGCGGCTCGCCGAGTTGTTCGAAGTGAAACTTGAAAACGTCATCGCCGGCAGCGGATCGGAAAGCGTCATGTCGAACATCATCCGGACCTTCCTCCTGGATGACGACGAAGTCCTCACCACGGAAGCCGCCTTCATCGGATTCCAGTTGCTCGCGCGCAGCCGCGGCGTGCGCTATTGCACCGTGCCGTATAAAGACTGGCGATACGACCTGGCCGCGCTCGCCGCCGCCATCAACGAACGCACCAAGATCGTCTACCTCGCCAATCCCAACAACCCGACCGGCTCCATCTTCACACGTCACGAATTCGATGAGTTCTATGCGCACGTCCCCGAGCGCGTCCTCATCATCCTCGACGAGGCCTACTTCGAATACGCCAAGGACAACGCGCGCTACCCCGACTCGATGCACTATCGTTATGACAACGTGATCACGCTGCGCACGTTTTCGAAAGTCTACGGCCTGGCCGGCGTGCGCATCGGTTACGGCTTCGCGCACCAGGAACTGATCGCGAATCTCCTCAAGGTGAAGCTGCCCTTCGAGCCCAGCACGCTCGCGCAGGCAGCCGCAATAGGCGCGCTCTCCGATCGCGAGTTCATTCACCGTTCGCTCGAGCTCAACGCGCGCGGTCTTCGCTTCCTCTCCGAATCGCTGCGCTCGCTCGGCTACGAAGCCGCGCCCTCCGAAGCTAATTTCGTGATGATCGCTCTTCCCACCGCCGAAGACGCCGCTCGCATCTTTGAATCTGCGCTCCGTCAAGGTGTGATCATTCGCCCGCTAAAGGCCTTTGGACTCCCGCACTGCCTCCGCATCTCGACCGGAACTATGGATGAGAACGAACGCTGCATCGACGCGATCCGGAGAGCCCTGTGACGCGCATCGCGATCGTCGGCGGAGGCATCATCGGCCTGGCTTCCGCCTACCGTCTCTGCAGCCGCTTCGCTTCCACCGAGATCACCGTTCTCGAAAAAGAACCCCGCGTCGGCACTCATCAGACCGGCCACAACAGCGGCGTTCTGCATTGCGGCATCTACTACAAGCCCGGGTCAGTCAAGGCGCGCCTCGCGGTCACCGGGATTCGCCAGATGATCGAGTTCTGCCGGGAGAACGCCGTCGCGCACGAGATTTGCGGCAAGATCATCGTCGCAACCGACGAATCGGAATTGCCCCGCCTGCAGGATCTCCACCAGCGCGGCATCGAAAACGGACTCGAGGGTCTCGAAATGCTCACGCCGGACGAAATGCGCGAGATCGAGCCGCATGTCGCCGGAGTCGCGGCGCTGCGCGTCCCTCAGGAAGGCATTGTCGATTACGCCCAAGTCTGCGAGGCGCTGGTCAGCCATATCGAGGCCGCCAACACACGCGTGATTACAAACGCGCAGGTGATTCGTCTTGATCGGCACTCGGGCATCTGGACTGTAAAAACTACGTCGGGCGACTTCGATGCCGCGATAATTCATCTCCTGCGTGTCGTCCATTTCGTGC
>JBOGMR010000581.1:0-4774 GCA_050746825.1 Bryobacteraceae bacterium
CCTCGAACGCGGCGTGCACAAGATCACCGTCGCCGCCGGCAAACTTCCGGTGCTGTTTTACAGCCTGACGGTCGAACAGCGGCAGCAGGCGGCGGCGTCTGAAAAGGCGGCGTTGCACTATCGCATCTTCGGGATGGAGCCGGGCGAGGCGCCGCTCGATCCGCGCGGCTCTGCACGGCAGGTGATCGATACATTCTTACGAAAGGCTTTTCGCCGTTCCGTTGAGCCCGCGGAGACCGATCGTTTTCTTGCGCTCTACAACCGCGCCGCTGAGCGCGGCGATCCTTATGAAGAATGCGTAAAGCTGGCTCTGAAGGCTGTCCTTGTGTCGCCGGCGTTCTTGTTTCGCATGGAAGAGAGCACGGCCGAGGCCGGTATTCGTCCGCTCGGACAATTCGACATGGCCTCGCGCCTGTCCTATTTCCTGTGGTCGACCATGCCCGACCAGGAGTTGTTCCGTCTGGCGGAGCAGGGCCGGCTCCAGGATACAAAGGTTCTGTCGCAGCAAATTGACCGAATGCTCGACGATCCTCGTTCGCGCGCGTTCGCTGGCGCTTTCATTGGCCAATGGCTCGGAACGCAGGACGTCGGAGGCCGCGCGGTTCCCCTGCTCACGGAACTGCAGCATTACTATACGCCCGAGGTTGCAGCGGAACTCCGCCAGGAGCCCGTGTTGCTCTTCCACCATCTGGTGGCGCGCAACCGCAGCGTGCTGGAATTGCTGACCGCCAATTACAGTTTCCTCACGAACCGGCTGGCGAAGTTTTATCAGGTGGAAGACAAGGTCAAGGGTTTGAATGGCGATGGATTTCAGCGGGTCGAGTGGCCCGACAACCGGCGCGCCGGCGTGCTCGGTATGGCTTCCGTGCTGGCGATGACCTCGCATTACCGCCAGAGCAGCCCCGTCCTGCGCGGGGCATGGGTGCTCGACACGCTGCTGGGAACGCCGGTTCCGGCTCCGCCCCCCGATGTGCCTCCTCTCGAAACGGCCGCGAGATCCGAGAAGGGACTGAGCATCAAGCAGATTCTGAGCCGGCATCAGTCGGATCCATCCTGCTCCGCCTGCCACAACCTGATGGACCCGATTGGCTACGGCCTGGAGAATTTCGACTGGATGGGCCGCTGGCGCGACCGCGATGCCCGCGACCAGCCGGTGGATGCCTCCGGCGCGCTGCCCGGCGGCGAGAAGTTTAATGGCCCGGTGGAACTGCGGCAGGTCCTGCTCAACCGCAAATCGGATTTCCTGCGGCAACTGACCGGCCGGCTTCTCGGCTTTGCTCTCGGCCGCAGCTTGCAGGACGGCGATCAATGCACGGTGCAGAAGCTGGTGGACGCGCTCGAGAAAGACAACTATCGCGCGCGAACGCTCATTCGGGAGATTGTGCTGAGCGTGCCTTTCCGCAATACGCAGGGAGGCGTGAAGCAGTCAGCGGATCGAGTGCAGCCCAAGCGGAGTACGCGAAAGCTGCTGGGAGAAAAGTAGCAGCGGGTGCGAGTGTCATCTCTGAACGAACCAGGCCACTACTCGCTCCAGCACTTCCCTCATGCCGGCCGGCGCTGCCTGGCCTTCTTTATTGAGCGAGTGATCCGCACCCTCGATCCGCTCGATCACGGCATCGCGCTTGTGCGCCGCCAGCTCCGCGCGCAACACGTCTAATTCCACAATCGGAACCGTGGCGTCACGCGTGCCTTGCGCCGCGTAAATCCGGGCGTTCGACCGCAACAGTTCCTGAATCGGCGAGGTGACCATGAAGCTCGACCACCTCCGGTAAGGGTGCCCCTGGAAAAACTTCGCCGTGCTTTCGGGATCCTTCTCGATCTCTGCCCAGGCCTTGTACACGGACTCGGCGGCGGCATCGCCTCCTTTTTGCCGCGCATCCTCGGCGCGTTGGAAAAGTTGCGTGGGCCCTCCTCCCGCGAGCAGCGCCACGTGCGTCACCTGTGAGTTGCCGGCGGCAACTCGCGCCGCGACTATGGCGCCTTCGGAATGCCCGGCCACCAGGACACCTGACGGATCAATGCCGACCAGAGTGAGCGCGGCCCGAATCGCGGCATTGATCGCGCCGGCCCACAGGGGCAGCGTGTGCTGCTCGAGGAACTCCTGCGAACAGCCAGTGGCGCCTCCCGGACGCTGGGAAGCGTCCAGGTATCGAACTCCCGCCTTCTCCACCGCCATCACGAGCGCGCGTCCTTTTGCGGCGCTGCGCAGAACGCTCTGATAGCCGCCCGCAACGCGATCTCCGGCGCGGCGGAACACGGAGTCGCATCCGGAGCCCTGAACGAACACAGCCATGGGCTGCGGCTGGCCGTTCCCCGCAGACAGGTAAAACGTGATCCTTCGGCCGTGGGCGTCGGTAGTCGTGTATCGGCTGAAAGGAACGCCGAGATCCGCCGGGTCGCGTTCAACGGTTGCGGCGAAACAGCACGCGGCCGCCGCGAAACTCAGCACGTATCGCATAGGGCACAGACGCTCGGTTCGGCCGTTTGTCACCTGACCGTCCCGTCCCGTCGTGTCCCGTCCACTCGTAGCGAAGTCACTCTGGAAAATGATAGTCTCTTGTTAGCGCCAAGGACGCACTCTGCCTATGTCCCGAAAAATCTCTCGCAGAACTTTATTGCGCGGCGCGGGCGCGGCAGTTTCGTTGCCCTGGCTGGAGTCGATCGCGGCCGGCGCGGCCGCCAAGGCTGGCGAGAGTCTCAGTGAACCGCCGCTGCGGATGGCGTTTCTCTTCATGCCGAATGGCGTCCGGCCTGATCATTGGACGCCCGCCGGCGACGGCGAAGACTACGAGTTCACGCCCCATCTGAAGCCGCTCGAGAGCTTGAAGAGCGAGTTCCTGCTGGTCGAGAATCTGTGGCACAAAAATACCGTAGGGCGCAACGGACATTGGCCCAAAGTGCCGGCGTGGCTTTCCGGCGGTTACGTGGAGCGCACCACCGGCGGCGACCTCGACTCCGGCGGTACCACCGTCGACCAGCTAGCGGCGCGGCACATCGGCATGAATACGCCGCTGCCTTCGCTTGAGTTGGGAATCGATCCTCCGCGCACGGGCATCGACACCGCCGGCGGAGGATTCCCTCGCGCGCTCGGGTCGTTTCTCTCCTGGGCGGACCCACACACGCCGGTGCCCAAGGAGATCATTCCACAACTGGCATTTGATCGACTATTCCGCAACAACAAGGCGCGCGTCGTTTCCGGCGCCGATCCGAAGCACCCATCGCTGGTCGAATCGCTGCAGCGCGACGAGAGCAGCGTTCTCGACCTCGTGCTGGACCAGGCGAAGTCTCTGAGGCAGCGGGGGAGCAAGGGCGACCAGGCGCGTCTCGATGAATACTTCGAATCGGTACGGTCCGTCGAGCGGCGCCTCGAAGCCGCGATGCGGCCGCGGAAGCGATGGATCAATCAGGCGAAGTTTCCGCTCGAGCGCCCCGCTCCGGGGCTTCCCGCGACGCATGCCGAGCACCTGCGGCTGATGATGGACATTCTGATCCTGTCGTTCTGGACCGACAACACGCGCGTCGCAACGCTCATGCTCGGCGACGCCCAAAGCTCACAGGATTACTCCTGGCTGCCGGGCGTGCGCGGAAGCTGGCACGGAATTTCTCACCATCGCGATCTTGAGGGCCAGCGTGCACAGTACGAGAAGATCATCAACTGGAACATCGAGCAGCTCGCCTACTTCCTGAACAAGTTGCACAGCCTCAAGGAAGGCAGCACGTCGCTGCTGGATAATTCCATGATCCTGTTCGGCGCGTCGCTCAAAGACGGCAATCGCCACGATCCGGAGAATCTGCCGATCATCGTGGCCGGCCGCGGCAAGGGCGCAATTCGTCCGGGAAGGCGCCTGCGGGCCGCCACCAAGACGCCGCTGTGCAATCTGCATCTCGCCATGCTGCATCGCATGGGGATCATGGAGAAGTCCTTCGGCGATAGCACGGGGCCGCTGGAAGGCCTGTCGTAGTCGCGTCGTGCTACCGCGCGGCAACGCGATAGCCTGATTTCGTTATGAAAGACCTTGGTATGCGGATAAGGGAGACATACTGAAATGGTCCGCGTTGTTTTACATCGCGAAAGAAGCTGGGCCGTGTCGCAGCATAGTTCAGATTGCGTTCTTGAGACGCGTTGAGGCTCGGGAGCTCCGGCGTGATGGCAAAGTTCTACCCAGCCGTAATGCGCAGCCTATTATGGAAACTGTCTGGTCGCATTTTCGGGACCCGAGCGACGTCACCACGCTTAAGGTCGGCGGCTTGTCGCCCAAGATCTTCGCGTCGTCTTTGTGCGAAGGCCAAAGGTCCAAGTACGTTTGCTCGGCGATTGAGTTTATTAACCACTGTCCTGGCCCGAAAGTGGTTCTGCTCGACCCGGATACCGGTTTATCTCCGCCTTCGGCGTGCTGTCCAGAACACGTCAGCCCCGATGAAATCAAATGTTTCTGGGAGTGCGCCCTCGCCAAGGATGATTGGCTTGCCGTCTATCAACACAGGCCAAGGGGAACCAGTAACGAGTCATGGGAGGCGCTGAAACGGAGGGAAGCTAAACTTCTTGAAGCAGTTGTTGGGTACAACGACTTCCTTTCCGGAGCGAGCTCATTACTATGACGCACCGGCCATTGCTAACAACGGGGTGATACTGGCTGCGCGAAAGTGATAATAGCTCCTGTAACCTTCCACTGGCGGCGACTTCCGAGAATTCTAGAAGTACTCCTGGTTGTCCACGGAATCGGGTGGGTTTACCGCAGTGGCTGCTCAGCGTCTCACGGCATAAAGATTACTG
>JBOGMR010000582.1:0-6222 GCA_050746825.1 Bryobacteraceae bacterium
GATCGGGAGTCCACCATCGTTGTTCGAAGACGATCTGTCGATTACACTCGCGCTGATAGAGCCGCTGCTTTTCCGGCGGCTGGTGGCAGCGCGGCCGCGCGGCTCGCACAAAGGGAACTTCGGGCACGTGCTGGTGATCGGCGGCGCGCCCGGGAAAACGGGTGCGGCAGCGATGGCCGGGATTGCAGCGCTGCGTGCCGGAGCGGGACTCGTCACCGTTGCCTGCGTGGATTCCAGCCTGACGACAGTCGCGCCGGAGCTGATGTCCGGCGTCTTTCCAGGAAACGCCGAGGGCAAAGACGTTCTCGCGGTCGGGCCAGGTCTCGGAACGGATTCGACCGCAGTCGAATTGGTGGATCGCGGCTTCCGGGAGTGGGCGCAACCGGCGGTGATCGATGCCGATGGCCTGAACGCGCTCGCTCGCCTAGATTGGTGCGGTGGCAAAGCACTGCGTGTGCTTACGCCGCATCCCGGAGAGATGGCGCGGCTCACCGGACGTTCAACGCGCGAGGTCCAGGCTGAGCGCGTGGAGTCGGCGCGCGGCCTCGCGACGTCGCGCGAAGTCTGCGTCGTGCTGAAAGGGCAGCGCACGCTCATTGCATTTCCCGACGGCCGGGTCTGGATCAATCCGACCGGCAGTCCCGCGATGGCAACAGGCGGCAGCGGCGACATTCTGACCGGCCTCATCGCGGGCATGCTCGCGCAGTTTCCGGATCGCTCGGAGCAGGCGATCGCCGCGGCCGTTTACCTGCACGGGCTGGCCGGAGAAATCGGCGCGGCGCGTCTTGGCGAGCAGGCGCTGATCGCGACTGATCTGCTAAAGTTCCTGCCGGACGCCATTCATGCCGCCGCTCACGATTGAGACCGCCTCCGAGGAAGAGACGATCGCGTTGGGCGAGCAACTCGCTCGGCGGCTGCCCGAGCGAGCCGTGGTGCTGCTCATCGGAAATCTCGGCGCGGGGAAGACGACGCTGGCGAAGGGCATTGTGAAAGGACTCGGCGCAGCGCCTCCCGAAGAAGTCGCGAGCCCGACCTTTACTCTGATTCATGAATACGGCCGCGGCCCGCGCGTCTACCATATCGATCTCTATCGCATCGAAGACGAGCGCGATGCCGAAACGCTGGGCCTCGATGAGATTCTCGAGCGCGACGCCGTTGTGCTGGTGGAGTGGGGCGAACGCTTCCCGCGCCTCATCCCCTCCGATCGGATCGAAATCCGCCTGGAGCACGAAGGCGGCGACCGGCGCCGCATCGTTGTGAACAATTTATGAACGAACCTGTAGAAACTGAAAAACGGCGCCCCTGGGCGCTGATTTTGGGCGCGAGCAGCGGCTTCGGTGAAGCCGCCGGCGCCGAGCTCGCGCGCGGAGGATTCAATATCTACGGCGTCCATCTGGACCGCCGCGAGACGCTTCCACATGCCGAGCGGGTGCAGGCCGGGATCCGGACGTCCGGCGGAGAGGCGGTCTTCTTCAACACCAATGCGGCCGACGACGATCGCCGCAAGGAAGTGATCGAGCACATTCGCGCGGCTGGCACGCCGGTACGCGTGATCTTGCACTCGATCGCTTTCGGCGCGTTGAAGCCGCTGGCCGGCGCCGCGGATGCGGCATCGCGTAAGCAGATTGAGATGACCAGCGACGTAATGGGGCATAGCCTCGTTTACTGGACGCGCGACCTGCTCGACGCGGGCCTGTTGTCGCGCGGCGGCCGCATCTTTGCGATGACGAGCGAAGGCAGCCACAAGGCGGTTCCACAGTATGGGCCCGTGTGCGCGGCCAAGGCCATTCTCGAAGCGCACGTCCGGCAACTCGCTCTGGAGCTGGCGCCGCACGGCATCACCGCGAACGCCATCATGGCGGGCGTCACGGACACCCCCGCGCTGCGCAAAATCCCGGGCAATGACAAGCTGATGGCAATGGCGCTGGCGCGCAATCCACACGCGCGCCTGACGACCACGGTCGATGTCGCGCGGTGCATCGCCGTGCTATGCCACTCGAATACGTACTGGATGACTGGCAATACGATCCGTGTCGATGGAGGCGAGGGTTCGGTTGGATGATGGCTTTTGATCCGGCGGAGTACAAACGCTTCGAGCGGGAGGCATACAACGCTGTAGCGGCGGCGTGGGCGGCCAATGTTGCGGAGACGACAGCACTCTACAGTCGAAGGCTGCTCGAGCTGCTGAAACCAGGGCGCGGCGCTTCGCTGCTGGATCTCGCGTGCGGTGCGGGACATCTGGCTCGCGACGCGGTGTCGCGCTTCGGATGCCGGGCCGCGGGTGTTGATCTGTCGGAGGGCATGCTGCAGCATGCGCGTCCGTTGGGTGTGTGCGCCGACGCCGAACACCTTCCATTTCGGGACGCCACGTTTGACATCGTCGCGTCCGGACTTGGTTTGATGTACTTCCCCGACCCGGCGCTCGCCCTGGAGGAAATCCGGCGGGTGGTGCGTCCAGGCGGTCGTGTGGGATTCGTCGTCTGGCCGCTCGCGCCGCGCACCGCGGCTCTGCGTGTCGCCGTCTCCTCGTTCGCCGAAACCATCGCCCCTCCGCCGGTTGGTTGGCTGCTGCGCATCCCCGGGATCGGCGAGCGCGTCCTATTCCGCGTCCTCGAAGACACGATCCCCGGCAAGGGCCCATCCCCTTTCCGGTTTGGCAGGCCGGGCAAGCTCGAATCCGCCCTGGAGCGAGCCGGCTTCAGCGGGATCTCGGTCGTCGAGCACACGGAAGTCTGGCGCTACGCCGGTTTCGACGAATTTTGGCGCAACTTCGTGCGATCGACGCCGTCCGCGCAGCCAGGATTGAGCCCCGAGACCGTTGCCCGCGTTCGCGCTCGAATGGAACAAAAGTCGCGCGATTACGCAAATCGAGGCGCGCTCGCCTTCCCGATGACCGCTCTCCTCGCCGTAGCGCTCAATGACAACCCAGACAGGTGAACTTTCGGCCGTGGCAGATCGCACAACCCACCTTCTCCACAATCTTCCGGCTATGCGTATCCACGAAATCAGTCACGTGGCTCACTGGCTTCAGCTTCGCGCCCTTCGCATGACAGAACTCGCAACTGAAAGGCGGATCGATCTCGGTGTGACAAACCAGACAGTCCGCCATATGCGGCAGGTTCACCTTACTGACCGCCGCCGACACTGCCATCCCGCGATGACATGCACCGCAATTCGATTCCACGTTGACTGACGGCCCGAAGTACATCTTCGACTGGATCGCCGCACGAATCACTGGGGCAAGGTCGCCCATCGCGACATGCTTCTGGTGATTGAACCGCGCCAGCAGCGTGACCGGCGGCTTCGGTACTATCGCATCCTGGTGGCATCCTGCGCAGGCCGTAACGGGGGGAAGATTGTTGTCCTCCATGCGAGTGCTCGTGCGCACAGAGGCGTGGCACGACGTACACTCCAACTTCAGTTTCAGATGCGTCTGATGCGAAAAGGGCGCGGCCGCAAACGACTGCCCGATGCACGCGAAGAGGCACGCACAGGCTAGCCAGAGCCGCGTCACTTGCCTTTGTAGCTGATCCGCCAGATTTTCTTGCCGCCGTCGTCGGAAACCAGCAGGCTGCCATCGGTCATCTGCAGAATTCCCACCGGCCTGCCCCAGACTTCGGGCTTATCGGGCGCCAGCATCCAGCCTGTCAGAAACTCCTTGATCGGACCCGACGGCTTCCCTTTGCTGAACGGAATGTAAACGAGCGAATAGCCGACGCGCTGCGAGCGATTCCACGATCCGTGAAACGCCAGAAAAGCGCCGCCCTGATACGCTTTCGGGAATTGCTTGCCGGTGTAAAAGATCGCATCGAGAACCGCGACGTGGGCTCCCAGCACCACATCGGGTACCGTGGTCTTCTTCACCAGGTCCGGCTTCTCACCCTTGCGCCGCGGATCTTCATTCGGGCCGATATACGCGTAAGGCCATCCATAGAACGCGCTCTGCTGGATGTGCGTGAAAAAATCGGGCACCAGATCGTCGCCGAGCAGGTCGCGTTCCTGCACAGCGGCCCACAGCGTCTGCGTGCCGGGATACCAGAGGATCTGCGTGGGATTGCGAGTGCCTGAGGCGTAAATCTCATGCCCCGAGCCATCCGGATTGAAGCGATTGATCGCCGCGCGCATCGGCGCTTCTCCGGCGTCCACATTCGAACCTGAACCGACACCCACGTACATCTTCTTGCCGTCTTTATCGAACGTGATCGATCGCGTCCAGTGACCCTGGCCGAAGTCCTTCAAGCTGACAACTTCCTCCCCCGGTCCCGCCTTCATGGCTTTCGCGTCGTACTTGTAGCGTTTGACGGAGGCCGGTTCGGCCACGTAGAGGTAATCTTTCCAGAACGCCATTCCATAGGGCCGGTCGAGCTTCTCGATCAGCTTGCGGCGCTCGGGTTTCAGCAAGTAGACCGCGCCGGCGCCGTTGCGTGCGGCGTCGCTCATCAGGATCTCTTTGCTGGGCCCGAGAATCATGATCCGAGGCACGTCGAAGCCCTCGGCAAAGACCTCCACTTCGAAGCCTTGCGGCACCTGCAGGCGCGATCCATCAGGACGCGCGATCACTTTCGGGCGGTTTTGCGCCGACGGAGAGTGAAACGGCGGAGGCAGCTTGACCTCCGCGGCGAAGGCGGCTGCAACAAGGGACACGATAGCGATCAGTCTCATATAGTCGACCTCTTATTCACCAGTTTATGCGAATGGCCAGACCCGTTCCACGGTCTTCGACAGCATCCACGATTTGTCTTCTTCGTTGAGGAAGCTCATTTCATCCCGCACCAGCGCGAGCGCTTTCGCGTAACCGCAGTGGTTTTCGACCAGCGGCCAGTCGGTGCCCCACATCAGCCGTTGCGGGCCGAAGGCGTCATAGAGCCGCTTCACCTGCGCCTGCGAGTCCTTGTAAGGGTACGGCTGCTTCGACAGCGACCAGGTGTGCGACACTTTCACGAACACCTTCGGATAACGCTTCAGCGCGATCAGCGAATCGAGCATCTCCGGCCGGTCAAGTGGACTGTCGGCCATATGATCGATCACGACGGTAAGATCGGGGAACTTCTCGATCAGTTTTTCAGCGTCCGGCATGCGAACGGCAGGCGCAAGCACGGTCATCGGCGCCTTGAGATCCAGGCAGCGTTTCCACAAAGGCGGCATTAGAGGACCGCGAATAAAGTCGCCCGAGGCGTTTGCGGCGGGACTGATGCGGACGCCTCTAAAGCCTTGCTCTTTCTGCTTCGATAGATGATCGGGCGCGGCAGGATCCTCGGGATTCACGCGTGCGACACCCTGGAAATATTGCGGATACTGCTTCAGGACATCGGCGAGGTAGCTGTTGTCCCAGCGATAGTGGATCACCTGGATGATGACGGTCTTGTCGACGCCGTTGGCGCGCATCAGCTCGATGAGCATCTCAGGAGTTGCGTCCTGTTCCGGCGGCCGCGTGGTTTCCTTGGCCCACGGGTAGCGCGGGTCCTTTTTCCAGACGTGGACGTGCGGGTCGATGATGCGGTATTTGCTTGTTTGCGCGCTCAAAACGCCTCCTCCGACCAGACTGCTGATCGCAAGGCGCCTTGTGACGTCATTTTGCATATCAGAAGTATACGTCAAGACCGGGTAGTGGCTGAAAGGTGCGTTCAGCCACTACTCAAGACCGCTCCCGCAAGGTCGCGTCGTGACCTCTGATTTCTTCCAAACGAAAACAACCGGCCCACGTCAAACTGTGGAAGGAGTCTACGATGAGACTGGTGTTGGTGTCTCTGCTTCTGATCACCCCTGTCTTTGCGGATTCTTATTGGAGCGCCTATGCGCGCGCGGCCCGGGCTGAGGCCCGCAGGGAACGCATGGAAGCGACGCGGTGGGCAAGCCGTGCCCGATTAGCGGCACGGCGCCAGGCGTCGGACGACCAGCGCGAAGCTCGGCGGCAAGCGAGCCGGGCGGCGAGCGAAATGCGCCGGGCCCGATATGAGGCGGCACGCGAAATGCGCCGCTCCCGTCTCGACGCCCAGCGGTCTGGCAGGGGTTTGCGACGACCCTCGCGCGTTCACTATTTCTGATCGGCCTGAGCGCTGACGAACACCGATTGCGCGAATGCCGCCAGGCCCGAGAAGCGGCCAGGCAGCACTCGATTGGCGCCGCGAGCATGACAATTCCCTTAGCGGATGCGATGCGTCTTTCTTAGCGGATGCCCATGCATCCTCCGTTAGACCATGAAAAGCATGCAACACCTCCCAC
>JBOGMR010000583.1:0-4256 GCA_050746825.1 Bryobacteraceae bacterium
CTTCTAAACTGGACCGCCGCCGCTTTCTCACCGCGATGGGCGCCGGTGGATTGTTCTTCACCGTTCGCGGGGCGTTCGCTCAACAACTGGTGCTCACCCCCGCGCAGACGCCCGGTCCTTACTACCCGGACCGCCTTCCGCTCGACGTCGACAACGATCTGCTGATCATCAACGACACGATCACGCCGGCGGTGGGCGAGGTTGCCTGGGTGTACGGCCGCATTCTGGATCGAAACGGGCAGCCCGTCCGCGGCGCGCTGGTCGAGATCTGGCAGGCCGACACCAACGGCGCCTACATTCACAGCGCCAGCTCAATCGCGAATCGCGACCGCAACTTTCAGGGTTACGGGAAATTCCTCACCGGATCGAGCGGGGACTATCTGTTCCGCACGGTAAAGCCCGGCCTCTACCCGGGACGCACGCGCCACATTCACTACGCCGTCACGCCGCCCGGAGCCACGCGATTTACCACGCAGCTTTACGTCGAGGGCGATCCGTTAAATACCAGCGACGGCGTGCTCAACGAGATTCGCGACACCGCCGCACGCGCGTCCGTGATCCGGCCGTTCACTCAAGTGCCAGGCTCGCGCGTCGGCGAGCTGGCAGCGCGATTCGACATTGTGATGGGATTCACTCCCACCGGGAATGCGGCGCCGGCGCGGCCGACGCTGGTTTCGATGTACGCTGTCGTCAACGGTGCGTCGTTCTATCCCGGGGCTGCGGCTGGATCGTGGGTCACGCTCTTCGGCAACAACCTTGCCGCGGCCAGCCGCACGTGGGGCGCGCCGGATATCGTCAACGGCGCCCTGCCGTTTACGCTCGACGGCGTCAGTGTGCGGGTCAACAACCAGCCGGCGCCGGTCTCCTACGTGAGTCCCAGGCAGATCAATGTGCAGGCGCCCGCGGCGAGCACTGCAGGTTCAGTCCAGGTGACGGTGACAAACGCCAGCGGCGCTTCCGACCCGGTCACCGTGGAGTTGAAGCCGTTCATGCCGAGTTTCTTCCTTCTGCCACAGGAGTATGTGGCGGCTGTTCGAAGCGACGGCGCGTTCCTCGGGCCCGCGGCCCTGATCGATGGCGTCACGACCGTGCCAGCGAAGCCGGGCGATCAGGTGATTCTGTTCGGTACCGGATTCGGTCCCACCAACCCCGAGGTTCCCGCGGGACGTGTTTTCGAAGGCGCCGCCGCTCTGGCGACTCCCGCGACGATTCGTATCGACGGCGTCGCGGTCAACGTAAGCTTCGCCGGGCTGTCGGGTGTGGGGCTCTATCAGTTCAACCTCACGGTTCCCGAGCTTACGGACGGAGACCACGCGGTTACCGCCGACGCCGGTGGGGCGCGGACGGAGAAAATCGCGAGGATTCGGGTTCAGCGGCAGCTATCGGGCGGGAATTCGGCGCCGGCTCGCACTCAGCTTGCGGCAGCGGATTTGTATCGGCAGCTCATGAGCCTCGTCCAAGGTGACGCAGGTTTCGCCGGCGTCTCTCGAACGTGAGCCACGTGCCACGGCTACGGCCGAAGCATAGGAAACAGCTTCCGAATTTCTTCCTCATTCGGCTGTTTACCGTACTCGCAGATCTCGAACGCCTCCACGTGCTGAACTTTCCCAGCCTTCGCGGCGCCGTACCATTTCTCCAGAGTCTTCCTCACGTCGGCGCTGATCCTCGAAGAGCGCGTCTTCGCCAGCCACTTCTTGCGCTCGGCAGGATCCTTCGGCACCTGGTCCAGAATTCCATCCACCCAGGGCAGCCATTCATAAAACTGTGACACGTGCGCGTCGAGCGCGTCGATTTTCTTACTCCACGTATCGTCGACCGCCACCGCGATGTCGGGCCGGAACGGCTGCGGCTTTAGGAACCGGTCCTGCACATACAGAAAGACCGGGTTCTTCCTCAGTGGAGGTGTATCGGGCGTCACATTCGGCACCACGACCATGTAGGCGGCGTCCTGCACCAGCACGCCGGCATAGCGATGGTCCGGATGATAGTCGTTGGGCCGCGGCGCGAGCACGATGTCCGCGTTCCACTGGCGAATGCGGCGGATCACCTGGTTCCGTATATCGAGCGTGGGCAGCAGTTCCGCGTCATGGTTGTCGAGTACCTCGTATTCGACGCCCAGCCGGCGGCCCGATTCCTGAGCCTCCAGGCGCCGCCTCCGCGCGAGCGCGCCGCCGCCTTCCGACTGGTGCCCGGCGTCGCCGTTCGTGATTGAGACGAACTTGACCGCGTGCCCCATCTGCACAAATTTCGCGGCGGCGCCCGCAGCGCGAATGTCGCAATCGTCCGGGTGCGCCCCGAACACAATCACTCGAATCCTGCCGTCCTGTGCCGCCACGATTCCCATCGAGAGTCCTATCAGAAGCAATGATTTCATCATCGCCGTGATTATATCGGGCCTCGGATGAGATTAGTTGGGAGGGGCGGACGTCAGGCCTGGAAGGCGGCCACTTCAGCCGCGGAATCTTTGTAGATCTTGAACCGCGTGACTTTGTCGCCGGCTAACGTCCATGTCATGACCCAGTCGCTGTCCCACGTCTTGCCGGTCGGCTTCGCGCGAAACTGGTAAGAGCCAAATACGATGACTTTGTTGCCGTGCCCAATGAACTCTCCTGGCTCGAACTGTACCGGCTCGCACATGGCAAACAGGCTCTGGAAGAACTCGGCCACCTGCGTCCGGCCCCGGCGCGTACCTGCGAAGGGCGCGACACCGCTCGGGGGCTCGCTCCACTCGATGTCATCCGACAGCATTGCCAGGATCCCCTCGACGTTTCCTGCGCCAAACTCGGCGTAAATTTTCTGAACGATCGATACGTTGTCTTTGCTCATGTCGCTCCATACACTATAACGGAAGTTCGGCGCCCTAACGGATTGCATGAAGGTTTCCCCCGTTTAGCTCTCCAGCAGACGCCCCTTGTCGCCGCTTGGTCTCACTTTAGGCCTCCCGTCTTTTTGGCTACCGCCTACCCCCTTCACGGGATGTCGCCCCACAGGGCCTCTCGGATAGCCTCGGTAGAGGGAGCCACGGAAAGGGAGGGAAACGCATGTCCGACTTTTGTCAACCAGGGCTCGTGACGACGCTACACCGATTGAACCACGACGGTCTGTTGCGTCTGGAGAGCGAACTGGAGCGGCACACGCGGTCGACGCCCATCGGCCTCGTACTCCCGGCGCTTTACTCGGAGTTTCAGACGCCCGCTATGCGGGGCATCGTCACGGAACTCGGAAAGGTTCGATATCTGAACCGGATCGTCCTGGCGCTCGATCGCGCCAACTCCGGCGAGTACGAGCACGCCCGTTCGTTTTTTCGCGATTTCAAGACGCCGGTGACGATTCTGTGGATGGACAGCGAGCCAGTCCAGGAACTCTTCCGCACGTTAGCCGAGAAGGGTCTTCCGTCCGGCGATGGCGGCAAGGGGCGTTCCTGCTGGCTGGCGAGCGGCTACCTGCTGGCCTGCGGCGATTGCGATGTGATCGCTATTCATGATTGCGACATCGTCAACTACGAGCGCAAGATGCTGGCGCGCCTCTGCTATCCGCTCGTGCATCCGGCGATGGACTTTGAATTCTGCAAGGCGTTTTACTCGCGCGTCGCCGACCGTATGTACGGCCGAGTGACGCGTCTGTTTGCAGCTCCGTTGATTCGGGCGCTCGACGATATTGTTCCGGCGGCGCCGCTGCTGCGATTCCTCGACAGTTTCCGGTACCTGCTGGCCGGCGAGGTCTCGATGAAGAAGTCGCTCGCCGCCAGCTTCCAGATTCCGTCCAACTGGGGACTGGAGATCGGCACACTGGCCGAGGTGTTCCGCAACGTGCCGGCCCAGCGTGTTTGCCAGGTCGACCTCGCCGATAACTACGAGCACAAACACCAGTCGCTGTCCGCCGCGGATCCAACCAAGGGATTGGTCCGCATGAGCCGTGAAATCGCGACGGCGCTGTTACGCAGTATGGCCGCCGAGGGGATCGTGCTCGACGGAGGCGCGCTGCGCACGCTTGAGGTTCGTTATCTCCGCATCGCCGAGGACATGGTAAACCGCTATGAGGCCGACGCCCTGCTCAATGGACTGACCTTCGACCGGCACGCCGAAAACACAGCCGTCACTGTCTTCGCGCACAGCCTTGCCCAGGCCGAAGCCGAATTCGTGAAGGATCCGCTCGGACTCCCGCCGATTCCGAGCTGGCGGCGCGTCATTTCGGCGGCGCCCGATTTCTATGCGCGTTTGAAAGACGCTGCCGCCGTTCAACAGCCGTCGCAGAGC
>JBOGMR010000584.1:0-2437 GCA_050746825.1 Bryobacteraceae bacterium
GTCCAGTACACGCTCGACGGTTTCAACGTCGGCGATCCACTCACCGGACGCTTTGAAAGCCGCATGAGCGTGGAGAGTGTGCGAACCGTGGAAGTCTACTCGGGGCGCTTCTCGGCGGAGTTCGGAAAGGGTTCTGCCGGCACTCTGGCGATCAAAACCACGCCGGGCGAC
Organism: Bryobacteraceae bacterium; assembly: GCA_050746825.1. GTDB lineage: Bacteria > Acidobacteriota > Terriglobia > Bryobacterales > Bryobacteraceae > JBOGMR01. The sequence goes on from JBOGMR010000584.1 coordinate 172, forward strand.
GACAAACTGCGCTATTCCGGCACTAACTTCGTGCCGGGCCTCGAGGACCATAAAGGTTGGATCATCGGTAACTGGACGCCGCGCTTCAATCTGTCCGGCCCCATCGTCAAAGGGCGGGCGTGGCTCTCCAACACCATCGACGCGCGATACGATCAGCACGTGGTCGAAGAGATTCCGAAGGGCTCCGACCGCACTTCGAGCTGGCGCGCGAGCAACCTGCTGCGCGGCCAGGTGAACCTCACGCCGTCGAACCTTTTGTACGCGGGATTTCTCACCAACTACTACAACGCCCCGCGCAGCGGGCTTACCGCGCTCGATCCGCTCAGCACGACGGTCGATCGCCGTTCGCGCCAGTGGTTCGTTTACCTCAAGGACCAGATCTACCTGAAGCGCAACGCGATTGTCGAATTCGGAGTCGCCTCGAACCGCACCTTCGGGCGTGAGATCCCGCAAGGCTGGGGCCCGTACCTGCTGACGGTGGAAGGACGGCGCGGCACTCATTTTCTCGACGCAATCCGGGGCGGCGGGCGCGATCAGCTCATGACGAACGCTTTTCTTCCGCCCGTGTTGAAATGGGGCCGCCATCAGATCAAGGCCGGCGTCGATCTCGATCGCGTCAGCTACTCGCAGGATGCGCGCCGCTCCGAACTCGAATACTTCAACGCCACGGGCCAGATGATGCGGCGCATTACGTTCGGCGGCAGCGGATCGCTGAGCGGGCGCAATCTCGAAGCGTCGTCGTACATTCAAGATGCCTGGCGCGTGAGGAACAACCTTACGCTGGAGTTCGGCCTGCGCCAGGATTGGGACAGCCTGATCGGCGTAACTTCTGTCTCGCCGCGCCAGGGATTCGCCTGGGCGCCGTTCGGCGCCGGGCGGATCAAAATCTCGGGTGGCTATGCAAAAGTCTACGATGCCACCAGCCTGCGACTGTTCACCCGATCGCTCGATCAATATCAGCTCACCACCGAGTATCGCAGCGACGGAACCGTGAGACGCGGGCCCGCCGCGAGTTTGTATTCGACCGATGGATCGCCGCTGTCAAGACCGCATTACCACAATTGGAGTCTCGGCGCCGAACAGATGCTGGGCGCCTGGATGACCCGTGTGCAGTTTCTGCACCGCCGCGGCTCGGACGGATTCACCTACGCGAACACGATGACTCCGGCGCTGTCTGTGTCTCGCGAATTACTCGATTACTACGGGGCGCGCTCGATTGATGCGGTGTACGGCCTCACGAACTTCCGGCGCGACGAGTTCGACTCGCTCGAGTTCATTGTGCGCCGCGTGTTTCACAAGCAGTACGAATGGATGGCCAGCTACACCTGGTCGCGCGCTTACTCGAACGCGGTGCTCGAAATTACAGTAGATGATCCTACGCGCGTGTTCGATAACGTCGGCCGCATGCCCTGGGACTCGCCACACCGTCTGATGAGCTGGGGACTGATTCCGATGCCTCTCAGGAACTGGTCGCTCGCCTACCTGCTGGACTATCGCACCGGGTTCCCGTTCTCGATCCAGGATGACAGCGGCGCGCTGCGCGAAGCGGTCAACTCGCGCCGCTTCCCCGCTTACATCGAGCCCAACGTCCACCTCGAGAGGCGATTTGCGATGCGCGCGCACAATTGGGCGTTCCGCTTCGGCTTCAACAACGTGACCGGCAAGAGAAACCCGACCGTCGTCGATAACAACGTGGTCTCTCCCACCTTTCTCCATTACTACGGCGGCCAGGGGCGCAGCCTCAATTTCCGCCTGCGCTGGCTCGGCCGCGCAAAGTAAGACGCGGCGGGCGTACCCGCGCATCCTCTCGAAAATGTGGGACGGTCCTACGATCAAATGGCCGCCCAAAAACTACGCGCGATTCGTTCCCCGATGAATCCAGCACCAGGCCGCGAAACCCACGGCCGGCAGCAACGCCGCGATGGCATGCGCTTCCGGCCAGCGATGCTGATCGTACAGCCGCCCGAACAACGGCATGAACAGCGCGACGCTTGCGCCGTACGATCCCGCGCCCAGGCCCGCAATCAAACCCGAGTGCGCCCGCGTGTAGACGTGCACCGCATAGGAAACCGTCGGGATCACAAACCCCACGGTCGTGAACATTGCGAGGAACAGTTCCGCCATCACCAGCCAGAACGACGGAATGAACGGCACCAGCGCGAGCGGCAGGCTGAGCCACGTAGCGGCGAACATCAGACGGCGCACCGCGGTGAACCGGTCGATGCCGCGCGCCGACATGCGGTCGAGAATCCAGCCCCAGGTGAAG
>JBOGMR010000585.1:0-5791 GCA_050746825.1 Bryobacteraceae bacterium
GGGTTGCGCAGCTACATCGGAACCGTGCGCGGCCGGCTGTGGTGGGACACACTGCGGCTGCGCATCCCGCTGCTGGGCGAGGCGCTGCGCAAGGCGGAAACGTCCCGGTTCGCGCGAGCGATGGCGACGCTCATCGCCAACAGCGTGCCGCTGGTGCAGTCGATTGGGATTTCCGCGGCGGTGCTGAACAATCGGAAAATTGCGGGCGCGCTCGATGCCGTGGCACAGGGTGTCAAGCGCGGTGAAGGCATCGCCGGTCCGCTGCGCCGTGCCGCGGTGTTCCCGCCGCTGGCCGCGCATTTGCTGAGCGTCGGCGAGGAGACCGGGCGTCTCGATCACATGTTCGCGCGAATGGCGGATATCTACGAAGCCGACACGAAAACCGCCATCCGCCGGTTCACCGCGCTGTTTGAGCCCGTGGTGATTCTGGTCATGGGACTGGTTGTCGGCGGGCTGATTCTGAGTATTCTGCTGGCCATCACCAGCATCAATGATGTGGCGCTGTAGGAGCGACTGCCATGAAACGACACAAGAACAAGAGACGCTGCGAGGCCGGCGTCACGCTCATCGAGATGCTCGTGGTGGTCGCGATCATTGCGTTGTTCGTAACGCTGGTTGCGCCCAACATCTTCAAGGCGACTGACAAGGCGCGCATCACGGCGGCACAGACGCAGATCAACAACTTCGAACTGGGGCTCGCGCAGTACAAGCTGAGCACCGGGACGTTTCCTACCACCGATCAGGGCCTGAATGCGCTGCGCGTGAAGCCGGCGAACGTTCTTCAGTGGGATGGGCCGTACCTGAAGAAAGAAATCCCCAACGATCCGTGGGGCCGGCCCTACGTTTACAAGTTTCCAGGCGATCACGGCGACGAGCCCGACATCATTAGCTACGGGCCGGACGGACAGCCGGGCAACGACGATATCGCGAGTTGGAAATGAAGCGCAACCGGCAGAGCGGCGTCACGCTTATCGAAATGCTGATCGTCGTGACGATCGTCGCGCTGCTGGCCGGCATCGCGGTTCCGGGAGTCACCTCCGGTCTTGACCGCCTGCGTCTCGTGCAGGCCTCCGATTCCGTAGTCGCGTTTTTGAATAGCGGTCTGAACCGCGCCGAGCGGCGGCAGGAGCCGGTCGAAATCACCATCGATCCGAAACAGCGGTCGCTCTCGCTGCGGGGGAGAGAAACGGAGAAGAAGCTGACGCTTCCTACCGGCGTCGAGATCCGCCTTGAGGAAACGCGCCGCTTTCTGCTGCTGCCGGGGACACCGCCGCCGCGTCTCGGCCTGGAACTCGCAAACGCCCGCGGGGTGCGGCGCGTGGTGAGCATCGATCCTCTCACCGGTACGCCGCAAATCACAGAGCCGGAGGTGAAGTGAAGCGTCGCGGGTTCTCTTTGCTGGAGCTACTTGTGGCGACGACGATTATGGGCGTGGCCGTGGTCGGATTGATTTCGACCTTGTCGGGTTCGGTGCGCAGCGCGCAGCGCATAGTGGAATACGATCGCGCCGTGCTCATCGCGCGGTCGAAGATGGACGCTCTGTTGCTGGATCCGACGCTGCCGAAGGTCGCGCTGCTCGACGGCCCGTTCGATGCGGAGCTGCTCGGCGGCGCGATGGGAGGCTGGCGTGCGCGCGTCGCACCGTTCGAAGTTCCCGCCAAGGTGCCGCCCGGGACGCCGATTCTCGAGCGGATTGACCTTGAAATCTGGTGGATGAGCGGAGAGCAGCGCAGAACGGTGCGCCTCGAGGGGTTCCGCAGGGGAGTGCTGGCGCCATGAGGAGGCACCAAGCGCCGAGACGAGTCCCTGCATTGCCAAAGGCGAGAATCTTTGCGCGATGCAAAGATTTCGATAGCACAAATGATGGGCAGGTCGGAGACCTGCCCCACGCATTCTCAGGAAGCACAGTGGATGCTTCGAGGGCAGGCGAAACCGCCTGCCCCACCTCCGAGCGCTGGTGTTTGCGGGGAAGGCGTACTGCGCCACGGCGAAGCGGGCTGGCGTTGATCGAGGTGATGATCGCGGTGTCGCTTCTCGCGATGCTGTCGATCGGCATCCTGATGTCGATGCGGCTCGGTCTGAACGCGATGAGCAAGACCAACCAGACGCTCATGGCGAATCGCCGAGTGCTGGGTGCGCAGCGCATCCTCGACCAGCAGATCGCCGGCTTCATGCCCGTGGTCGCGTGGTTCTCGCCGAAACCCGAGAGTCCACTTGCGCCGATTCCGTTCTTCCAAGGCGAACCGGAGTCGATGCGCTTCGTGTCGTCCTATTCGATGTATGAGGGAACGCGCGGCGCACCGCGCATCCTCGAATTCCAGGTGATCCCCGGAGATCGCGGGCGCGGTGTGCGGCTCGTTGTCAACGAGCATCCCTACACAGGGCCGCTTTCGGCCGGCAACTTCTGCCTCGGTGAGAGGCGATTCCGGCCAATCCAGGCCGGAGGCGGGTCGTTCGTGCTGGCGGACCGGCTGGCGGAGTGCCGGTTTTCCTATCAGGAGTCGCAGCCGCCGCCCGTACTCGCGATCTGGCGCACGCTGTGGACGATCCCGCGCTGGCCGCGCGCGATTCGCGTCGAGATGATCCCGCTCGATGCGGACCCGTCCCGGCTGCGTCCGGTGACAGTGACCGCGAGGGTCCACGTGGATCGTTACCCGATATTTGAGTATGTCGATTTCTAGGCGTGGCAGCGCTCTCCTCACGGTGCTGTGGCTGACGGCCGCACTCTCCGCAGTCGCCTACTCTCTTGCGACGACCGTGCGCGGCGAAACCGATCGCGCTTCGGCCGCGCTCGACGGCGCCCGCGCCGGCTACCTCGCCCGCGGCGCGATCGACCGCGCCATTCTCTACATGCAGTGGGGCGTGCAGTTCCCGGCGCCCGAGAATCCCGCGCAATATTTCGCCGCCGGCGTGTCTGGTCTTCACTTCAGCTTTCCGAGCGGTGAAGTCGATGTCGACATCACGCCGGAAAACGCGAAGCTCAACATCAATACCATCCGTCCGCCGGACCTGATTGCGCTGCTGGCGCACCTGGGCGCGCCCCTCGATCAGGCACAATCGATCGCCGAAGCCGTGATCGACTGGCGAACACCGATTGGCCAGCCAAGTCCCTTCGATGCCTATTATTTGTCGCTCGGTCCGTCTTTTCGGCCGCGCCACGCGTCCCTGGAAGAGACGGAAGAATTGCTGTTGGTGAGGGGAATGACGCCGGATCTGTATTACGGGACATACGAGCGCGACGCACAGGGCAGACTGCACGCCCGCACCGGGCTGCGCGACTGTGTGTCAGTCTTCCCTTCCTCCGGCCAGCACGATGCGAACACTGCTCCGGCCGCGGTTCTACTGACGCTGGGGATTCCGCCGGACCTGGTGAACACGATCATCGAGCGTCGCCGCCTCGAGCCATTTCGCACACCCCCGCAGCTTGCGGCGATCGGCCAGGGCGCGCCACCCGAATTCCAGCGATTGCGCATCGGCGGCCTCACGCTCTTCACGCTGCGCGCCACGGCGCGTCTGCGACTCGACAACGGCGCGTTGTCGGATCTTCGCCGCAGCTCAGCCGCGCTGGTCAAATTCATGCCCCCGGGTTACGACGAGACGTTTCAAATCATGCGTTGGTACGACCAGGATTACCGGCCCTGACGACTCATGGAATTTCGCAATCTACTCGCATACGGCAGCGGCGCCGGAATCGAAATCCGGCAGAACGATCTGTCGGTCACGCTGACGCGGGTGCGGCCGTCGCGGGTCGAGGCGGTCGCAACCGCCGTCATCGAAGACTTTCGCAAGCGACCAGCCGCGGAGTGGGGCTCGGAATACACACGATTCCTGCGTGAACACGGCTTGGGCTACCTGACGGCAACCGTCGTGCTGCCGCGCGCCGAAGTGATCATCCGGCAGATCTCGCTTCCCGGCGTCGATAAGCGCGATATCGCCGCGGCCATCGGATTCCAGCTCGACGTGCTGCATCCGTTCGGCGACGAGGAAGTAGTCTATGCGTGGGAACGCCTCTCTGCTGCGGGCGCCGTGCTGGTGGGCATCGTTCGCAAGAGCACGCTCGAGGCCTACACCGAGCGGTTCGTCGAGGCCGGTGTCGGGGTTGCCTCATTCACTTTCTCGGCATCGTTGCTGCATTCCGCTTTCCGGCTGCTGGCTGTTCCGCCCGCGGAAGGCTTCGTCGCGATCGGGCACGGCGAATCGGGTGCGATTGAAGTCTACGGCGAGAGTCCTTCGAGGCCCGTGTTTTCCGCCGAGTTCGACTCGCCTGCGGAACGCGCCGTCGCGCTGGCTGCAGCCGAGCTCCGCCTTCCGGATTCGCGGCCTGTGACCATCCCGCAACTTCTGCCGATTCCCGCGGGCGCTGAAGTCTCCGGCCACACGCTTTCCTATTCCGCATCGCTCGCCGCAGCGTGCCCGCGCCTGGCCTGTCCGGCGAATCTGCTGCCGGCCGAGCGGCGCAGCACGAATTCCCGCGCCATGTTCATCCCCTCCGCCGTGCTTGCAGTTATCCTTCTCCTCACGGCGGGAGGGATGTACGGCTACTCGGTCTACAGCGAGCGGCAGTATCGCGCGACGCTCCACAATCAGATCCAGCCGCTGGAAATCGAGGCCCAGAAGGTCGCCGCCGTCGACCGCGCCATCGAACAAGCCCGCGCGCGCTCGCGACTGCTCGCCGAGTTTCGCGGGCGGACCAAATCCGATCTCGACGCGCTCAACGATCTGACCCGCATCCTTGCGCCCCCAATCTGGACTTCCAACGTGCAACTCACACGCGACGCTGTGTCGATCGGGGGAGAGGCCGAGCAAGCCGCGCCGCTGCTCAAGATCATCGATGGCTCGCCGCATTTTCGCGACTCCGCATTTGCCCTGGCGATCGCCAAAGCTCAGAATGCGGAGTTGTTCCGCATCCGTGCCGCACGGGAGGGCAAGTGAAGCTCTCGAGCCGCGACCGCCGCGCGCTGATCCTGCTGGCGATTGCCGTAGCGGTGATGCTCATCTGGCGATTCGCGGGGACTACCGATGCGCCGGTCGAAGCCGCGGTGAATTCGACCGAGTTGCTGGAGCGCCAGCTTGCTCGCCTGCGTTTGACGGCCGCGACGGTTCCCGGCAAGGAGAAGCTCGCGCAAAGACTCACCAGCGAGCTTGCGACGCTCGAAAAAGGCATGATTCAAGCGGACACTGCGCCGCAGGCACAAGCGCAGCTCCTGCAGGTCGTGCGGCAGATCGCAAAGACCGAGAGCATTGACGCTCGCGGCGGCGAGTTCGGCCCGGCCAGGCCCCTGGGTCAGGACTATGGCGAGGTCAGCGTGACCGTGGCCTTCGAGTGCCGCATCGAGCAGCTCGTGAATTTGCTCGCGGCGCTGTCGAGCGTTCCGGATTTGCTGGCCACCAGCGAAATCCAGATAAACGCGTCCAGCAACAAGGAGAAGACGATCGGTGTGCGGCTGGGTGTTTCCGGAGTGGTGCCGCGCAAGTTGGTCCCGGATAAAAAAGGAGCGGCGCTGTGAAGCGTAAGTTGATCCTGTTGAATCTCGCGCTCATCGCCGCCATTGCCGCCGTGGGTTGGCGGCTGCGACAGGACCGGCTCGTCCGCGATGCGCACCAGCGCGCGGTGATCGAGCTGCGCGTCCCAACTCCGCCTCCGCCTCCAACGCCGCCACCAGCGCCATCGCCCGCCGTCACCGCGAGCAGCTATGTCGACATCGCGCAGAAGATGCTGTGGACGAGGGATCGGAATCCACAGGTGGTGGTCGAGCCGCCGCCGCCCCCAAAACCTCCGCCCGCTATACCT
>JBOGMR010000586.1:0-2221 GCA_050746825.1 Bryobacteraceae bacterium
GATCAGATACAATAGGTAGTCCCGCAGATCCTCCAGGTTCAGATGTTCCGGGCTGGTGCGATAGTAGCGTGCCAGGTCGAAGATGTGATGTACGTAATTGCGCTGCGTTTCGGAAGTGGAATTGCGCAGTTGCATGTCTCCGATCAGGCGTTGTCGTATGGGTGACATATGCGATGGCTCCTTGAATCGTGGATTGGTTATCCTGGCTGACAACCTGATCTAGTGTTTCAAAGGAGCCTCGCGCCAGCACGCGGCTCGTCGGGGGGGACAAAAGCTTCTGCGCGGGAGATTACCGCGAAGCGGTTTAGTTTAGTTCACCGATAAGCTCGCCAACAAGAAGAAATCGCAGGTGCAGCAAGTGGATCGATTTCGAAGTGACTGCCGCGCCGGGCTCGCAAAGCATAGCGGCGCCATCGTGACGTGCAGACGTGCAGACCCCTCGCAGTCTGGTGGCGAGCGATCTCAAGCGTCTACTGCCAGCGCAGTCCGATGCGCCAGAGGCGCGGTGCGCCGATCGTGGGCGTAGGGCTAAAGCCAGTCAGATATTCGCGGTCGAGCAGGTTTTCAAACGCCGCCACTGCAGAGAGGTGCGGCGTGAGCCGCTGGCGCAGGAGCACCTGGACGGTGGCGAAGCCGCCCAGCACGAACGTGTTTAGCTCGTCTTCGAACTGCGCCGCGAAGCTGCGCACTCCTGCCGTAACCAGCGTTCCGTTCTTCTCGAACGCCACGAGCGCCGAGCCCTGATGCCGCGGAATCTGCGGAACGCGCCTCGCGTTTCCGAAGCGGGAGTCGACGAAAAGATACCCCATCTCGCCGCGGATCGGGCCAAAGCGGCGAGCCGCATCGAATTCGACGCCGCGGTTCAGGGCCTCGGCGGCGTTGCGGCGCTGGCGCACGATCAGCGCAGGCGTCGACTGCAGCGTCACGTTCGTGATCAGGTCTCTGAGCTGGTTGCGGTAGAACGTCAAACGCGCGCGTGTGGTTTCGCCGGCGAAGTCGAACCCGGCTTCGGCGCCGAACAGCGTTTCGGGACGCAGTTGCGGGTTGGCCTGCGTGACGGCGTTACCGGCGCGAAATTCGCGATACAGCTCGTTGAGAGTGGGCGCGCGAAAACTGCGGTAGACAGACCCGCGCGCGCGCACCCGGCCGCGGCCCAGCACGGCTCCCGCGCTGGGGCTGAAGAATTTCTCGTCCTGGCCGGCAAACTGGTGCCGCGCGCCCGCGAAAAACTTCGCGATTCCCACGCTGGCATCGCCCTGAAGAAACACGCCATGCTGCAGCAGCGTGCCCCCGCCGATACGCTTGCCGGCCGGGAACAGCGAGTCGGTGCTGGTGCCCGCGACGCGAAACACGTCCGCACCGCCGAGCAGGTTCCATTGCCGGCGCGGCAGGCCCCACACCAGTGCGCCGCCCGTTGCTTCCGCCGGAACCGTCTGCCGGTACGACAAGGTTTCCGTATTCCGGCTCGCGGCGATCGCCGAGAAGCCGCTTCGAAATTCCTCGCGCGTGTGGAATCCGAGCAGCGACACGTTGTGCCCGCCTGCCTCGCGCTGGTAGCGCAATGAGACAGTCCCGAGTGCTGTGGAGTTGGTCTGAATCGGCGTGCCGTTCTGGCGATCCTCAACCAGGATGTCGGTCTTGAAGTACAGGCGGTCGGCGCTGCCGAAATAGTCTGCGCGGGCGTTCGAGCTCACAAAACGCACCCCGGCCGGCCGGTCAATCGATCCCCTGCGGCTCGCAGGAATAATGAAGTACCCGCCGGTCGTAAAGGCACGGCCAAACGCGGAAACACCAAAGCGCGGCCAGAGATCCGAATAACCGGCCGAGACATCGTGACTGTTCTCATTGCCCGCCTCGTAGCTGGCGCGGAAATGTCGCCGCTCGGGTTCCGGCGAAAACAGCGCGATGGCCCCGCCCAGGGCGCGGTCTCCGAACACACTGGTTGACGCGCCGCGCGATATCTCGATGCGCGACACCTCTTCCGGTGCGAAGCGCGTCCAATAAACCCAGCCTCCGAAGGGATCGTTGGCCGGGATCCCGTCCCAAAGGACCAGGCTCCGGCTTGCACCCGATGAGCCGATGCCGCGCAGGGAGACGCCCTGCGTCGTCGGGTGCGCCACAATGCCCGAACTGCGGCGGAAGAGGCTGAAACCGGGCACGCTGCGCAGCCGGTCGTCCAGGTTGATGCCCGGAATCAGGCGAATCCGTTTTGGATCAAAAA